>JAEDMN010000135.1 GCA_016302985.1 Kiritimatiellia bacterium
ACGTCCGAAATCGACAAGACGGCCCAGACATACGGAACGTCGGATTTCACGGATTACATGGCTCCCCAGTCTTGAGCACTATAACGGAATACTGCCGGCAACTACCGCCCTTCCGCCCGTGCACGGCAGAGCCGCGTGAAGGCGTCCATCCGGCTGTCCATGAACTTGTCCTTGTGGTAGACGAGGCGGAACGTGCGGCGGAAGCCGGTCCGGCCGAACCGGACGAGCGTGCCGGCGGCGAGCTCGCGCGCGACGAGCTGCGCGGAGAGGACCGCGACGCCCTGTCCCGCCTCCGCGAGCGCGACCATCGCCGCGGAGCTCGCGACGGACCACAGCCGGCTCTCCGGGGTCGCGAATTTCGCGAGGGCCGCGTCGCGCGTGCCGGAGCCCGGCTCGCGGACGATCAGGACGTCCGTCTTGTTCACGCCCGGCGCGGCGACGGCGATCACCTCGTCCTGCGCGACGACCTGCTGGCGGATGTCCGCGGAGACGATTGAGCCCTCCACCACGCCGACGTCGAGCGAACTGTCCAGAATGGACCGCTCCACCTGGTGCGTGTTGAAGACCTGGACCTCGAGGGGGCAGGCACCGGCGTCGCGGCGGACGAGCAGGCGCGGCAGGAAGACCGCGCCGACCGTGTGCGTCGCGCCCACGCGCAGCGGCAGACGGTCCGTGCCGAGCCGCATGCCGTGGTCCAGCAGCGTGAAGGAGTCCACGAGCTGTCGCGCCTCCACGAGGAGCCGCGCCCCCGCCTCCGAGAGGCGCAGCCGTCGGTTCAGCCGCTCGAAGAGGACCGTGCCGAAGTGGGCGTCGAGGTCCGCGAGCGTCTTGCTCACCGCGGGCTGGGCGACGTGCAGCTTTTCGGCCGCGGCGGAGACGGAGCACCCCGCGTCCACGACGGCGAGGAAGACCTGGAGGTGGGTGGCGCATGCTGAACATGATAACATTCCGTTATGGATTTCAGAAAATGATATGACTGTATTATATCGCGTGGAAATGGTAGAATCAAGGCATCGTTTGTGACCCCTAAGAGAGGAACCAGGAGACATGCAGGAATTCCAGAAGAATCTCGTGGCCGCGTGGACGGACTACGTCGCCGGCAGGATCGACGCCAAGGCGCTCAAGGGACAGTCCGCCGGCTTCGGCATCTACCAGCAGAAGGACGACCGGACGATGATGCGCGTGCGCCGCGTGGGCGGCATTGCCACGGCCGCGGACCTCAAGGCGGCCGCCACCATTCTCCGCACCCATGGTGG
Organism: Kiritimatiellia bacterium; assembly: GCA_016302985.1. Classification (GTDB taxonomy): domain Bacteria; phylum Verrucomicrobiota; class Kiritimatiellia; order RFP12; family UBA1067; genus RUG572. The sequence goes on from JAEDMN010000135.1 coordinate 1,257, forward strand.
CGCCTACGCCCACCTCACGACGCGCCAGGACATCCAGCTGCACGGCATCCCGGCCGAACAGGTCACAACGGCCCTCGAAGCCTGCGAGGCGAACGGCTTCCGCTTCCGCGGCGGCGGCGGGGACACCTTCCGCAACACGCTCGTCAGCGCCTATTCGGGCCTGCACGCGGACTCCGTCTTCGATGTCGTCCCCTACGCGAAGGCCCTTTCCGACGCCTTCTACGCCTTCGACCTCGCGTACGGCCTGCCCCGCAAGCTGAAGATCGGCTTCGCGGACCGTCCCGCGGACGCCGTGATCGCCCAGTCCAACGACCTCGGCTTCCTCGCGAAGGTCGTCGACGGCCAGCCCGTCTTCGAGACCTACTTCGCGGGCGGCATCGGCTTCAAGCCGCGGCTCGGCATCAAGCTCTTCGACGCCCTTCCGGCCGCGGACTGCATCCGCGTCGCGATGGCGCTTACCGCCCTCTTCAACGACAAGGGCTGCCGCACGAACCGCGCCCACGCGCGCATCCGCTTCCTCCGCGAGGACTTCGGCGACGAGGGCCTCGTCGCGCTGTTCCGTGAATACTACGAAAAGATGACGGACGCCCCCAAGGCCGTCGCCGCCCCGTCCGCCCCGGTCGCCCCGACGGCCTTCCCGGCGAACGCCGCGCCCGCGGCCGGTTTCGACGCCTGGAAACAGCTCGCCGTCACCCCGCTCGCGAACGGCCTCTGCGCGGTGCGCGTGTTCGTCCCCTTCGGCAACTTCACGGCGGACGAACTGGACGCCTTCGCGGACGCGATGTCCGCCTGCGGCGCGACGCGCTTCGAGATCCTCGGCACCCTCGACCTCGGCCTCGTCGTCCCTGCGGACCAGCTGGCCGGCCTCCACGCCGTCCTCACCGCGAAGTTCCCCGGCCGCGACTATGTCGCCGCGAGCTTCGTCGGCAACATCCGCACCTGCATCGGCTGCAAGGTCTGCAAGAGCGGCGTGACCGACGCCCCGGAGATGGGACGCGCCGTGGGCGAATACTTCGACGCGAGGATCCGTCCCCTCGACACGCCGCAGAAGATCGCGGTCGCGAAGGCCCTGCTGAACGACGTCCGCATCAGCGGGTGCCCGAACTCCTGCACGAACCAGCCGCTCGCGCGCTTTGGCTTCGCCGGGCGCAAGCTGAACGGGGAGGATGCGGAGACGGCGTACACGCCCGGCTCCACGTCCCCGGCCATGCTCGGCGCCGTGGACAAGGACGTCCCGACGATCTCGAAGGCCGACTTCCCCGCCTTCCTCGAGCAGCGCATTTGCGCGGCACTGAAGGCCTAGGGGACGGGACTTCCCGGCAATCCATTCGGCGGCGCGACGGGACGTCGCGCCCGACCAGATAAAACAACAAAGGAACATCCATGGCTGAAATCAACGACGTCGTGGTCGCCGACCGGTTCAAATGGTCCGACCTGTACAAGAAGGAGGACTGGCTCTCGATCTGGGGCGCCTTCCTGATCATCTCCATCGCGGCGGTGGGCGTGCTCACGGGCGCCTACGACTTCGCGGCCGCGAAGTTCGCCAAATGGGGCTTCTGCGCGGGCGAGTTCAGCGATCCCGCGAAGTTCAAGGGCCTGCTTTCGATCTTCACGGGATCGGTCTGGGCGAAGCTCGGCCTCACCTTCGCGGCGCTCGCGACGGTCTTCACGGTCGGCAACAAGCTGGAGGGCAAGAAGGCCGGCAAGTACCTGGTCGCCTTCACGGCGTTCTTCGCGCTCGTGTGCGTCGTGCGCGTCCTCTCCGCGGAGCTGACGTTCAACCGCTATCTCGAGTACGCCTTCTGGGCGCTGCTGCTGGGCCTCGCGATCAGCAACACGGTCAAGACGCCCGAATGGCTGAAACCCGCGCTCCGCACCGAGTTCTACATCAAGACCGGCCTCGTCATCCTCGGCGCGCAGGTCCTGTTCTCGAACATCCAGAAGTTCGGCCTCTACGGCCTCGGCATCGCGTGGGGCGTCACGCCGATCGTCATCATCTTCATGTGGTGGCTCGGCGTGAAGGTGCTCAAGATCCAGAACAAGCCGCTCGTGATCACGATCGCGGCCGCGACCTCGGTCTGCGGCACGTCCGCGGCCATCGCCGCCGCCGCGGCCGCGAAGGCCAAGAAGACGGATCTCGCGTTCGCCGTCGGCACTTCGCTGATCTTCACGGTGCTGATGATGGTCGGGATGCCCTTCTTCATCAAGCTCGTGCACATCGACCCGATGGTCGGCGGCGCGTGGATCGGCGGCACGGTGGACTCCACCGGCGCGGTCGTCCTCGCCGGACAGGCTCTGGGCGATGTCGGCGGACAGGTCGCCGCGCTCGTCAAGATGATCCAGAACATCCTCATCGGCTTCGTCGCGCTCGGCATCGCCGTCTTCTTCACGACGAAGGTCGACCGCTCCGCGGCCGACGGGCAGAAGGTCGGCGTCGGCGAGATCTGGCAGCGCTTCCCGAAGTTCATCCTCGGCTTCATCGCCGCCTCGATGATCTTCTCCTTCATCATGCAGCCGACCTTCGGCATCGAGGAGACGAACAAGGTCATCAAGGCCCTCAAGGAGTACCAGAACTGGGCGTTCGCGCTCGCGTTCACCTCGATCGGCCTCGAGACGAACTTCAAGGAGCTCTGCGGACAGGTCCAGGGGGGCAAGCCCTTCCAGCTCTACATCGTCGGCCAGGTCTTCAACCTGATCCTGACCTTCGTCATCGCCTGGCTGCTGCTCTGCGGCAAGATCTTCCCGGTGCCCACGATCGCGGCCTGAGGTCCTTCGGATGAAGCTCTCGAGCAAGATCACCTACGCGACGCTGGTGGCGGCCCTCGCCGCCAGCGTCTACGTGATGGTGCGCCACCTCGGCCTGATCGAGGGGCTCGACTTCGGCTGCGGCCAGTACTACTACACGGACATCCCCGGCTGGGAGAAGTACTTCTCGGTCGAGGGCGTGAAGGACCACCTGCCCAAGGCGCTCTACTTCGCGCTCTTCTTCCTCTGGGGCTGGGCCATGTACAAGTTCTGGGGCTGGATCGACCGGAAATAGCGCTTTCCGCGACCTGTTTCATTTGTTAAAAGGCAGCAGCCCATGCGGGCTGCTGCCTTGTCGTTCAACTGGTTGACAGGTTGGCAGGTTAACAGGTTGACGGACACCTGAATGGGTCAAACTGGCGGGCTTCCTTACCAGGCCGTCAGCAGCAGACCCATCTGGGCGATTTCGGCGGCGTCAAGCGCGTAGACCGGATCGATCTCGACCGGCACCTTCTCGGAAACCTGGACGCCGGCGGCGGCCAGCTGGCGGCGCCATTTGGCCTGCAGGTCGGCCTTGCACGTCGCGGGGGAGTCCTTGCCCTCGGCGTTCTTGACGGGGGAGAACTCCTCCGCGCGGTCGAACGCGAAGCACGTGACGCCCTTCGCCTCCGGCAGCGCGTCGAAGATGAACTTCTCGAACTTGTAGCCGTTCGGCTCCGTCGCCTTGACGACCTTGCCCTTCTCGTCCACCGTCGCGATCTTCTTGTGTGCGAGATGCAGCGGCATGTCCTTGGACGCGAGGCGCTCGAGGAACGCGCGGTCGAAGACGTGGATGGCCGGCGAGCCGAACTTGAAGTACAGGTCGCCCGTCTTCGTGCGGCGGTTGTTCATCTCGTCCGTCATCTCGGTGTATTCGATCATGTCGAAGTGGCCGTCGCGCTTGACGACCATGCCGAGGCCCTCGTTCGGGTCGCGCTTGGCACAGAGCTTGAGGGAGTACTCGCTCTTCTCGATCGTGTGCAGGCCGATGAAGGCGGGGTCCGCGACCTCGACCATCGGATTGTCCACCTGGAAGTAGAAGAGCGTCTTGACGCCGCGCTTCTTCATGTCCGCGAAGCAGCCGTTCGCCTTGAGGGCGCTGATCATGCCGCCATGGCCGTCTGGGCTCATGAACACGCGGCCGGGCTGGTCGAGGATGATCTTGCCGTCGGCCGTCATGCCGGGCCACATGCCCTGGCGGAAGAAGATCACGTCCTCCGGGTCCAGGCCGAAGTAGCCGTTGTCCTCGAAGTGCGCGACCGTGGCGTCGTAGTTCGCCTCGCTCGTCATCACGTAGAACGGGATGCGGACCGCGTACTTGATGGAGGCCGCGAGAATCTTGCGCGCATGGAAGTAGAAGAGGGACGCGCCCGTGACGGGGCCGATGGAGTAGGCGCCCTTGGGACCGTCGAAGCCGAGGCGCGAGCCCTGGCCGCCCGCGACGAGCAGCACGCCGACATGTCCGGCCGCGAGTTCCTTCTCGCCCGCCGCGACGGCCTTCTTCAGCGCCGCGCCCTTGAGCTCGGCCACCTTCGGCGCCGTGGGCTTGCCCTTCTTCGCGGTCGCGGCGACTTCGCCGGAGAGAACCTTCTGGCAACGCGCGACTTCCTTGAAGTCGATCTTCTCGATCTGCGCCAGCAGGGCCTTCCGCTCGGCCGCGGAGAGCTTCTTCCAGAAGCGCAGGAGCTGCTCCTGCCCGTTCTTCTTCAACAGCGTCGTCGCCTGTTCGTATGTCATGACTCGTCCTTTCGGGTTGAAAAATGAGCCGATATTATAGCGCATCCGCGCCCGAGAATCCATCCTCAGTCGGAAACGGGCCGGGCCGTCACCGGGCGCAGCCCGGCGCCGACCTTGACCGTGACGGGGCCGGACAGGACGGACAGCGCCAGCGCGGCGCAGGTGGACATCAGGGCGGTCTTGCGCCTGGGCATCCTACTGGGCGTTCGCGGCGGCCTTCTGGTCGGCCTTGAAGTTGTCGTCGGCGAGCTTGTTGAAGCGCGTCATCAGGTCGATCTCCTTCGGGTCGTACGGACGCAGCGACGGACGCAGCAGGTCGTGGAACCACTTCGTCAGATCGTATTCCTTCGCGCGCGGATCGCCCTTTTCGACCTGCGCCCACATGCTCTCCCACGGCTCGTAGGTCTGGTACTTGCCGGCGACGAAGCCCCAGTTCACCGCGCCGATGCCCTCGAGGAACATCATCGGGTAGTTGTCGAAGACGTCGTTGTGCTGGATGCGCGCGAGCCACTCGGTGTTGACGAGCGGACGGCCGTAGTAGCGCTTCAGCTTGCTGACGATGCGGACATGGTCTTCGAATTTGGCATAGCAGTGGTAGGAGATGATGTCCGAGAGCTGGCCGGCGAGGCGCTGGGCCTTGTTCTTGTCCTGCTCCGACATGCCGTAGTGGCCCTGCCAGACATCCGCGGCCAGCGGCTGCACCGGGTCGATCTTCCACGCGAGCTGGAACATCTCGCGCAGCGGCTCGAGGCTCGCCTCGCCGCGGTGCGAGCTGCCGGGCTCGTTCCACACGTTCCAGAAGAGGATGCGCGGATCCGTGCGGTACTTCACGAGCAGCTCCTCGCACATCGCGTAGAACTTCGGCTTCAGCTCGGGGTCGTCCACCTGCGAATGGCCCATCTCGCCGGGGAAGCTGCCGTGCTGGCTCAGCTTGCGTCCGCCATGGTACCCGATGTCGCAGGGCTGCGGACCCGGCTTCGGCAGCTGCCAGATCTGCTTCGGGCGCATGCAGTCGTTGCCCAGGACGACGATTGCGCGCATCTTGTGCTTGTCGAGGATCTGCAGCGCCTGCTCGAAGCGCGCCATGAAGCCGTCGTGGTCGACCAGCCAGATGCCGAAGCCCTGGAGCTCGACGATGATGCGCATCGCGTTGAATCCGATCTTCTCGCCGACGGCGAGCTCGCGGTCCATCTCCTCGAAATGCTCCTTCGCGCCGAGCGCCTGCCACTGGTCCGCGCGGTTCGCGCAGCTCGCGGGCATGTAGTTGCAGCCGCGGATCCAGGGTTGCTTCTTGTACCAGTTCCAGGCCTGTTCCTTCGTCCAGGGGCCCGTGCGCTCCGCGAACACCATGCCCCCCGCGCAGAACGCGGCCACCATCAGCATCAGCTTCTTCATGTCTTTCACTCCTTCACATTTGAGTTGCTTCGATTCAACGGGTGGAGGCGTTTATCTAAACGCCTCAGGTTTCGATCAGGCCCTTCAGGTACGCGTGGTCCTTCCGGATCAGGTCCAGCGTCTTCGGATCGCGCGTCGGCTTTACGACGAGCCAGCGCGTGCCCGCCCCCTTCGCGATGCGCACGAGCTCGGGCCAGTCGCAGCGCGGATCCTCGACTGTGACGTGGATCGTCGGATTGCGCGCGGCGGAGCGCCGGAACCAGGCCACGGGGTCCTCTCCCGCCACGGCGCACCAGTTCGCGTCGAATTCCTGCAGCACACGCGAACTGAACCGCGAGAGCGGAAAGACCTGCGCGAGCTCCGGGTTGCGGCCCTCGCCCTCGAACAGCCACTCCCAGACGGGACGCCCCCCGAACCTGACCGCGAACTCCTGGTCGTGGTTGTGGTAGGCGACCGTGATGCCCTCCCGGGCGCAGACCTCGGCCGCGTGGTTGATCACGTTGACGGCGAGCTGCCAGTCGCCGAGGTTCTCCGCGCTGCCCTTGAACCACGCCGTCGAGACGTGCGTGCAGCCGGACTCGTGGCAGAACCGTATCGTCTTCGCGAGGTCCGGCTCCGTCAGGTTGAACGGGTACAGCTGCAGCGCGACCAGCTCGAGGCCGACGTCCGCGCACATCGCCTTCCACTCCGCGGCGGAGCGGCCGTAGAGACGTCCCGTCTCGACCCCGTCGTAGCCCATCGCCTTCGCGGCCTTCAGGGTTCCGGCCAGGTCGCCGTCGCAGAGGTCGCGCACCCCGTAGACCTGGAAGGCCAGCCGCGGCGCGGAACGGGACGCTCCGCCTGGGGATTCTGCGTATCCGGGATGCGACGCCCCGGCGGCCAGCGCGGCCGCGCCGGCGGAAAGGATGAATTCACGTCTGTTCACTTCCCCGTCTCCTTCGTGTCCTCCGTCCGCTCCTCGCCGGCCGTCGTCGTACAGCTGTATTTCCTGCGTTTGGGCACCATCATGCCGTTCGCCTTCATCAGCTTGTAGAACCGGTTGACGCCCATGGAGGCGCCTTCCGCAGCCATCGCCGGACGGATCGCGTACAGCACCTTCTCACAGCCCGCCATCGGATTGACGATGCGCTCGCGACGGGCCAGCAACAGGATGAAGTCCTCCCTGTTCGAAGCCGAGCTTGTGCATCCAGTTGTAGACCGACATCTCGGCAATCCCATATGCCCGAGCGGCCTCCTGGACTGACTTCCATTTTGCGTCTCTCAGCTCCTCCATTACCTTGAGTTTGAATGCCTCACTATACCTTATTCGGTCCTTCATGTCTACCCGCTTTCTTCTTTGACTTCAAGAAGAAAGTGTTAACCTATCATAAAACCGGACAGCCGCGGGAGCCCGGGGAGGGATTGACGCGTTCGGGGCCCGCGCCGTGCCGGGAACAGGAGAACAGGAGTCCGCAGGGCCGCAGGAGGGATTGACGCGTTCGGGGCCCGCGCCGGCACGAAAACAGGAGAACAGGAAATATTTTACAGAAGTCCCTCACGCCTCCTGTTCTCCTGTTTTCGGCATGGCGCGCGGAGGCTCCCCATGCCTCCTGTTCTCCTGTTT
>JAEDMN010000136.1 GCA_016302985.1 Kiritimatiellia bacterium
TCCGTCGCCAAGAAGTTCGGCATCGTCTACTCCAAGTGCGGCAACGGCATCTGCCACCAGCTGCACCTCGAGCGCTTCGGCAAGCCGGGCAAGACGCTGCTCGGCTCCGACAGCCACACGCCCACGGGCGGCGGCATCGGCATGGTCGCGATCGGGGCGGGCGGCATCGACATCGCCGTCGCGATGGCCGGCGGCGCGTTCCACATCCCCACGCCGAAGGTGCGCGGCATCAAGCTCACGGGCCGCCTGCCGAAGGGCTGCAGCGCGAAGGACGTCATCCTCAAGGTGCTCGAGAAGTACGGCACGAAGGGCAACGTCGGCTGGATCTTCGAGTACTTCGGCCCCGGCGTGAAGACGCTCGACGTGCCGAGCCGCGCGACGATCACCAACATGGGCGCGGAGCTGGGCGTCACGACGTCCGTCTTCCCGTCCGACGCCGTCACGAAGCAGTTCCTCGCGGCGCAGGGCCGCGCGAAGGACTGGACGGAGCTCGTCGCGGACAAGGGCGCCGCCTACGACGACGTCTTCGAGGTCGCGCTCGACCAGCTCGAGCCCCTCATGGCCGCGCCGCATTCGCCGGGCAACATCGTGACCGTCAGGTCCATGAAGGGCACGAAGGTCAACCAGATCATGATCGGCTCCTGCACGAACAGCTCCTACCGCGACATCCGCACGGTCGCCCTCTATCTCAAGGGCAAGCACGTGGCGGAGGACGTCGAGGTCGGCATCGCCTGCGGTTCGCGCCAGGTCGTGAACATGCTCGCGGCGGACGGCTCGCTCGCGATCCTCGTCAAGGCGGGCTGCCGCATTCTCGAGAACGCCTGCGGCTTCTGCATCGGCGCGCACATGTCGCCCCGTACGGGCGCGATCTCCCTGCGCACGAACAACCGCAACTTCGAGGGCCGCAGCGGCACGAAGTCCGCGCAGGTCTACCTCGTCTCGCCCGAGACGGCGGCCGCGTCCGCCCTCACCGGCAAGGTCGAGGATCCGCGGAAGAACGCGGTCGCGGCCGTGCCCGCGCCGAAGAAGTTCCCGATCGACGACGAGATGTTCCTCTACCGCGCGACGGCGCGCAAGGGCGTGAAGAAGACGGAGATCGTCCGCGGCCCGAACATCGCCCCCGTGCCGAAGGGCGTTCCGATGCCCGAGACGTACACCGGCGTGTGCGCGATCAAGGTCGGGGACAAGATCACGACGGACCACATCATGCCGGCCGGCGCCCGCCTGAAGTTCCGCTCGAACGTGCCGCAGTACGCGAAGTTCGTCTTCGAACCCTGCGATCCGAAGTTCCACGACACCTGCATGGCGAACAAGGAGAAGGGGCTCGCGAACGTCATCGTCGCGGGCGAGAGCTACGGCCAGGGCTCCAGCCGCGAGCACGCGGCGCTCTGCCCGATGTACCTCGGCGTGAAGGCCGTGATCGCCAAGTCGATCGAGCGCATCCACCGCGCGAACCTCATCAACTTCGGCATCGTGCCGTTCGTCTTCGACGACCCGAAGGCCTACGACGCCGTGGCCGCGGGCGACGCCCTCGAGCTCACGAACGTCCAGGCCGCGGTCAAGGGCGACGGGAAGGTGACGGTCAGGACGGCGAAGGGCTCCTTCACCGCGACCGCGACGCTCTCCGACCGCGAGAAGCACCTGCTGCTCTGCGGCGGCCTGCTCGCCTCGCTCAAGTAGTCGGGCCCGTAATCCGGGGCGCCCGCCCCGGTCCCGACGCGTCCCCCGTTCCCGGGGGACGCCTTTCCATTCCGCGCATGCTCGACCCGGCACGGATCGCCGTCGTATCCGCGCGCTTCCCAGAAATTGGATACTGCAAAATGGTTTACGTCAAGGGGTGGAGGGACGTCTGGCGCAGCCCCGTGCGTTTTTTTGCTATACTGCGGAAAACGGGCGTCGCGGGGTGTGGCGCGGCGCGGGAGACGAGGACATGAAGCAGCTCATTCTGACGGCTTGGACGGTGACGGGGCTGGCGCTGTGCGGCGCCGCGCCCGACGAATTCCCGTCCTGCGCGGACGCGCGGGACGAGATCCAGAAGACCTGGCGCCTGCTCGAGCGCGACCTGCGGAACTGGAACCGTCCGCGGCCCAACGCGAACGCCGCCGTGCCGAACTTCCAGCCGCCGGCGGACCAGGTGGTGAACGCGGAGTCGCTCGTTTCCGAGAAGGACCGCGACCCGCTCGACGTGCTGCTGCGCCGCACGGCCGCGCTGCACGCGGACCTTGCCGGACAGGTCGACCTCGCGGCGGAGGGCGCGTCCCTCGCCGACCTGCGCGCGAAGGCCGCGGCGACGGCCGTGGACGACGACGACGCGCGCTACGCGCTCTTCTCGAAGGCCATGCGCCTGCGGAAGCGGATCGCCTACCGCAATCCCGTCGTCCAGGCCGTGAAGAAGCTCCTGTTCATCACGCGCGAGGTCCAGCCGCCGAACGAGTACACCTGGGGTCCGCACGTCTGCGACCAGTTCTTCGGCTTCCACGCGTCCCTCAAGAAGGCGGTGCGCGGCAGCGGCCTCTACGTGATCGACGAGCCGTTCGCGGAGGACCGCACGCCCGTCGCGAAGAGCATCCTCTACGAGAAGCCGGTCGAGACGGGCGCCTGGAAGGGGCGGAAGCTCGTCTGCCGCAACGGCTGGGACGACGAGCGCTCGTGCTGCTTCCTCTCCCCGGACGTCTCCTGGGACGGCTCCGAGATCGTCTTCTCCGCGACGCAGGGCGAGCCCCGCATCCGCGAGTGGGCCGACGACACGGTCTTCCACGTCTTCAAGTGCCGGGCGGACGGCTCCGGCCTCGCGCAGCTCACGACGGGGAACGTGAACGACCTCTTCCCGTGCTGGCTGCCGAACGGTCGCGTCGTCTTCTGCAGCGAGCGCCGCGGCGGCTACGGGCGCTGCCACCGCCGCGAGGTGCCGACCTTCACGCTGCACACGATGTTCCCGGACGGCACGGACATCACCCGCCTCTCGCCGCACGAGACGAACGAGTTCGAGCCGAGCGTGGACAACGACGGCCGCCTCGTCTACATGCGCTGGGACTACCTGGACCGCGGCTTCGACCAGGCGCACCACGCCTGGACGACGTATCCCGACGGACGCGACCCGCGCGAGCTGCAGGGCAACTCGCGCGTGGACGAGCGCGCCGGCTGCCACGCCGAGCAGTCCATCCGCGCCGTCCCGGGGTCCCGCAAGTACGTCGCCACGGCCTGCGGGCACCACACGCTCATCCGCGGCTCCCTCGTGCTCGTCGACCCGTCGCTGCGCGACGACGGCGCGTACGGCCAGGTGAAGCGCATCACGCCGGACCAGCTCTTCCCCGAGAGCGAGACCCAGGTCGGCATGATGAAGAACAGCGGCGCCTACGCGACGGCGTGGCCGCTCTCCGAGAAGTACTACCTCTGCGTCTACGACGGCGATGCGAACTGCCAGTACGGCGTCTGCGACGCGCTGCGGCGCAAGTACGACCTCACGCTGCTGGACGTCTTCGGCAACAAGATCCGCATCTACTCGCATCCGCAGATCTCGTGCTTCGACCCGATGCCGCTGCAGGCGCGGCCGAAGCCGCCCGTGCTGCCGCACAAGACGCTCGTGGGACGTCCCGCGGACGCGGACGGGAAGCGGCCCGAGGTCATCCCGCCGGAGAAGCTGCCGAAGACGGCGGCGATCCAGCTGATGGACGTCTACAATTCGCGCTACCCGTTCCCCGCGGGCGTCGAGGTCAAGGCGCTGCGCGTGTGGCAGGCGCTGCCGAAGCCGGAGCCGATCGTCGGCAAGCCGCGTCTCGGCGCGTGCGACCAGACGCCCGGCCGCCAGTGCCTCGGCACGGTGCCGGTGGAGAAGGACGGCAGCGCGGCGTTCCTCGCGCCCGTGGGCGTGCCGCTCTTCTTCCAGGCGCTGGACAAGGACGGCTGCGCGGTGCAGACGATGCGCAGCGACACGTACGTCGCGCCGGGCGAGACGCTCGCCTGCGTCGGCTGCCACGAGAGCCGCGAGGCGCGCGCGAAGCCGACGCAGGGCCGCACGCGCCTCGCGCTGCAGCGCGCGCCGTCCGCGATCCGTCCCGAGGTGGAGGGCTCGAAGCCCTACAACTATCCGCGCCTCGTCCAGCCCGTCCTCGACGCGAAATGCGTCTCGTGCCACGGTGAGAAGCGCAAGGCGGGCGTGCCCGACCTGCGGAAGGGCGACCTCGCGAAGAATCCGTTCGGCTTCCACCGCTCGTTCTGCGAGTTCATGGACCGCGGCCTCGTGCAGTACTACTCCTCGAACTACTTCGGGAAGCCGTGGAGCACGAAGCACGTGCAGGCGGACGCCTACGTGTTCCCGTACTCCGAGCCCGGGAAGATCGGTGCGCGCGGGTCGAAGCTGTACCAGATGCTGAAAAGGGGGCACCACGGCGTGCGGCTTTCGGAGGACGACTGGCGGCGCCTGGTCCTTTTCATGGACGCGAGCGGGGCCTACCTCTCCCACGACCACGACGTCGACGCCCAGCTCCAGGGCCGCGTCGTCGAACCCGTCCTGGAATAGGGACGCGGAGCCGGGCCTTCGGTCTGGCACATCTGCGTTCCGCCGGAGGCGCAGGGCGTCCGGCTTGACCGTGTCCCGTTGTTTTGTTAACCTCTGACGGTATGTCGAAGATGCTGAAAGCAATCGTCCTGGTCGCCGCTCTGACGGCGCTGGGAACGCGTGCGGAGGTCCTTGAGGACGTCCGCGATTCCGTCAAGGGGAAGTGGAAGAAGCTGACGCGCGAGTCGGCCGAGATCTGCGGGTTGCGCGAACAGATGCGCGACCTGCCGGACTCCTCCTGGTGGTTCCTCACGACGGACAAGAAGGACCAGCGGAAGAAGATCCGCAAGCTCCTGCTCGAGGTCCGGGAACTGCTGCTGTCGACGAACGCGCGGAAGATCCTCGCGTCGGTCGACGCGCTCGACCGCGACCTCGCCGCGCTGGACGAGGACGTCCGCACGCTCAGGGAGGAGCTGATGCTCGATCCCGCCGCGCGCGCGGACATCGAGGCGAAGCTCGCGAAGCTGGCGGCGAAGCGCACCGCGCTCGAGGCGAAGCGCCGTGCGGCGGCGGAGAAGGTCCGGGAGGAGCTCCGCGCGCTCGGACTGACCGTCGGCGGCACCGCGGCCGAGAACTGTCTCTTCACGGTCAACTTCGGGGAGATCGTCGACGGCGTGATCGTCGCGCGGAACATCGCGGCGGTCGTCGAGAACCTCCGGACGCTGATGGACGCCGGCGACGTCGTGGCGGCGCGGCGCTACTTCGGCATGTACCTCGTGATGGTCGACGTGCAGGTCGTCTGCTTCGAGGACTATCTCGAGAAGAGCCGCGAGGGCGAATGGCGCCAGGGAATCAACCGGATCCTCGCCCAGGCGCAGGCCGCTCGCGACGGGGCGCGGAAGAACGCGCGGAACGCCGCGTTCACGGCCGATCAGCGGCAGATCTTCGCGCGGAACGCGGAGGTCAACGAGAAGACGGTGCGCGCGGCGCAGGCGTACGCGGGCGTCCTGGACGCCCACGAGGCCGTCATCGCGCGCAAGCTGAAGGAGGCGCAGAGGGTCCGCGAAGTCGTCGCCAGTTCCTACGAGACCGTCAACCTCGCGGGCGACTTCATCCAGCTCGCGAAGACGAACCAGGCGTCCTTCGACGCGCTTCTGCAGCTCGACCTCCCGCCGCTGAACGTCTTCGACGACGCGGCCGTCCAGCGGGAGTTCCAGTCGATTAACCAGAAACTCAAGGAATGACGGGCATGTGGACGAAGCGGATTCTGGCCCTGGGCGCGGCGGCGGCCGTGTTGGCGGGCTGTCTGACGGAGATGGCGGACGCGCCGAACACGCTGTACGTGTCGCCGGACGCGGGGGCGGTGCGGGATGGTTCGCGCCGCCGTCCCTTTGCGACGCCGCAGGAGGCCCAGCGGGCGCTGCGCGGGATCCTCGCGACGAACCGCGCGCCGTGGACGGTCGAGCTGGCCGCGGGCGACTACCCCGTCGCCGAACCGCTCGTCTTCACGCCGGCGGACTCCGGGACGCCGGATGCGACGGTCACCTGGAAGGGCCCGGCGCAGGGCGTCGCGCGGATCGCGGGCGCGCGGACGCTGAAGGGCTGGCGCGTGCGGCCCGACGGACGCTGGGAGACCGACGTGCCGACGGGCGCGGACGGGAAGCGCCTCTGGTTCGAGCAGCTCTTCGTGAACGGCGTCCGCGCACCGCGGGCGCGTCATCCGAACGCGGGCTTCCTCACGCCCGCGTCGGTGAAGGAGACCGTCGTCTCGAACGCCGCCGGCAAGGCCCTGTACGCCGTGCATGGGCTGGCGGCGCGGCCGGGCGACCTCGCGGCGCTCGCGGGCACCGACCCGTCGGCCTGGAAGTGGGCGCATCTCGTCGTGCACCACAACTGGGACTCGACGCGCCGGATCGTCGCCGGGTTCGACGTCGGGACGGAGATGTTCCGCACGCAGGGCGAGCCCTGGAAGAAGTGGAACCCCTGGCGCACGAATTCGCTCTACTACGTCGAGAACGTGCCGGCGGCGCTCGACGCGCCGGGCGAGTGGCTCTACGACGGCGAGGCGGGGAAGGTCGTCTACATCCCGCGCGCGGGGGAGCGTCCGGAAACGGCGGACGTCCGCTTCCCCGTGCCGGGGCTGAAGCAGCTCGTCGTCTTCGCGGGCGAACCCGCGAAGGCCGCCTTCGTGCACGACCTCGTCTTCGAGAACCTCGCGTTCGCGTTCACGGACTCGCCGCGGCGCCCGCAGTTCCTGCGCGGCGCGGCACTGCCGAAGGAGGTGACGGGCGACGTGGGCGCGCCGGGACCGAGCCAGTGGCCGCCGAACCAGGCCTCCGCGCACACCGAGGCCGCGATCGTGGCGGACGGGGCGCACCGGGTCGCCTTCCGCGACTGCGCGCTCGCGCACACGGGCGAGTACGGGCTCTGGCTGCGCGAAGGGTGCGTCTCGAACCGCCTCGAACGCTGCGCGCTCGAGGATCTCGGCGCGGGCGGGATCCGCATCGGCACGCCCGGCGCCACGCAGAAGGTCGGGAAGGGCGAACGCGTGACGCGGCTCGCCAACGGGCGCGGCACGGGATACAACGTCGTCGACAACTGCATCGTCTCGCACGGCGGGCGCGTGCATGCGCCGGGCGTCGCCGTCTGGATCGGGTCCTCGCCGTTCAACTCCGTCACGCACTGCGAGATCAGCGACTTCTACTACACGGGCGTCTCCATCGGCTGGGTGTGGGGCTACTCGGGCAGCATGGCCCAGGGCAACACGCTTGCGTTCTGCCGCATCCGCAAGATCGGGCAGAAGGCGCTGGGCGACATGGGCGGACTGTACACGCTCGGCACGAGCTTCGGCACCTGCGTCAGCAACAACGTCATCCACGCCGTCGACTCCTACACCTACGGCGGCTGGGGCCTCTACCCGGACGAGGGCAGCGAGGGCATCGTACTGGAGAACAACCTCGTGTACGACACGAAGGACGCCTCGTTCCACCAGCACTACGGACGGGACAACGTCCTGCGCAACAACATCCTCGCCTTCAGCCGCGAGGGCCAGGTCGCCGTCACGCGCGCGGAGCCGCACCGCTCCCTGACCGCCGAGCGGAACGTGATCCTCTGGGACCGCGGCGAGACGTTCACGAAGTACAACGGCACGAAGAGCGAGAAGGCGAAGATCGACTGGAAGGGGAACTTCTGGTGGAAGACGTCCGGCGAGGCCGTGACCTTCAACGGGAAGACGTTCGCCCAGTGGCAGGCGAAGGGCAACGACGCGGACGGCCTCGTCGCCGACCCGCGCTTCGCCGACCCCGCGACGCGCGACTTCCGCCTGCCGGCGGACTCCCCCGTGGTGAAGGCCGGCTTCATGCCGTTCGCCCCGTCCGCCGCCGGCGTCTACGGCGACGCCGCCTGGGTGCGCCGCGCGGACGACACGTGCCCCGAATTCGCCGAACGCCGCTGACCCCTCCCGGGAGCCCGCCATGAAGAGCACCGTCGACCTCGTCATCATCGCCCTCTACCTGCTGGGAACCGTCGCCTTCGGCTGCAGCTTCTTCTTCCGGAAGGGGAAGGAGGGGGACGGCGCGAAGGAGTTCATGACGGGCGGCGGGAAGCTGCCCACCTGGGCGATCGCGCTCTCCGTCTTCGCGACGCACGTCTCGTCCATCTCGTTCCTCGCGCTGCCGGAGGGCGCCTACGCGAGCCACTGGTGGGGCTGGGTGAACTCGATCACCGTGCCGATCGCGACGCTGGTCGCCGCCGTCTGGTTCGTGCCGTTCTACCGGCGCGCGACGGGCGTGTCGGCCTATTCCTTCCTCGAGAGCCGGTTCGGCACGTGGGCGCGCGTGTACGCGAGCGCGTGCTTCCTCGTGATGCAGAGCGCGCGGTCGGGCATCATCCTGCTGCTGCTCGCGATCCTCGTCAACCAGCTGCTCGGCTTCCCGTACGAGGCCGTCATCCTCGTGACGGGCATAGCGACGCTCGTCTACTCGATGATGGGCGGCTTCAAGGCGGTCGTGTGGGCGGACGCCATCCAGAGCCTGATCCTCATCGGCGGCACCCTCGTCTGCGTCGGCTGTCTGCTGTGGTTCACGCCGGACCTCGCCGGCAACGCGCAGGCCGCGTGGCAGGCGGGGAAGATCTCCCTCGGATCGCTGAACCTGGCGGACTGGGGCTCGAACACCTTCTGGGTGCTCTTCCTCTACGGCATCTGCATCAACCTGCAGAACTTCGGCGTGGACCAGTGCTACACGCAGCGCTACGTGGCGGCGAAGGACGAGA
>JAEDMN010000137.1 GCA_016302985.1 Kiritimatiellia bacterium
GCGGGACGTGCGGGCTGGATACTTTGGGCGGCTGCGGTGGCGGTGGCGCCGGCGTGCGGCGCGACGGCGACGCCGCCACTCTGGCCGGGGAACGGGCTCAACGAAGGGCGGCTGGTGGCGTTCCCCGAACAGCTGCCGCGCCAGCGCTCCACGCTGGGGGCGCGCCCCCGGTGCGGGTCCTACAACAACGTGGAGCTCGCGATCCCCGGCGTCGTGACGACGCGCGACACGGCGCTCGGGGACTTCATGAAGACGCTGCGCGGCACGATCGACGCGGGGCGGCAGCTCGTCTTCGTGGACGGGCGCAAGCTCGCGTGCAACCTCAACTGGATCCGCGACCACGTCCACATCATGAAGGCCCAGCGGCACTGGGGGTACGACCTCACGAGCTTCCTCGACTTCATCCTCGACACGCAGCGCGCGGACGGGCAGTTCTACGAGCTCGTCAAGCAGCTCGACGACCGCCACTGGAGCTTCGTGCCGTCCGACTGCGTGCGGTTCTACCCGCCCGACTACATGGCCCTCGTCCGCCTGGAGATCGAGGCGGACGTGGAGTACCTCGTCGTGGAGGGCGCCACCTACCGCTACAAGGCGACGGGCGACGACGCCTGGCTCGCGCGCGCCCTCCCGCGCCTCGAAAAGGCGATCGACTACATGACCTCCGACCCGAAGCGCTGGGACGCCGCGCACGGCCTCGTGAAGCGCGGCTACACGATCGACACGTGGGACTTCACCTTCGACCCCGCCTCCTCCACGAACCGCGTCCTCACGCCCGCAACGCCCCAGGCGATCATGCACGGCGACAACTCCGGCGTCTACCAGGCGATGGCGCAGCTCGCGTGGCTGAACGGCCGCCTCGGGCGCACGGCGAAGGCGGCCGCCTGGCGCGCGCGGGCGGACGCCCTCAAGGCCGCGATGTACAAGCACCTCTGGAACGGCCGCTTCTTCTTCCACCAGCTGCCGCTCAACGTGCCGCCCGTCGACGCGCACGAGCGCGAACGCCTCTCGCTCTCCGCCGCCTACGACATGAACCGCGGCCTCATGCCGGTCGCCGACTGCCGCAGGACCATCGAGGAATACCGCGCGCGCCGCCGGACGACGAACTGCTTCGCCGAGTGGTTCACGGTCGATCCGCCCTACACGCCCGCCTTCGGCCGCCACCCGAAGGGCGAGTACGTGAACGGCGCCGTGTGCCCGTTCACGGCGGGCGAGCTCGCCAAGGCGGCGTTCGAGAACGGCTATGAGGCCTACGGCTGGGACATCCTCGTGCGCATGAAGGAGATGGCCGCGCGCGACGGCGGCGTCTACTTCCTCTACGGCGCGCAGGACCGGAAGCCGCAGGGGCGCGGCCCGAGCGCGTGGGGCGCGGCGAGCCTCCTCTCGGCCGTGGACGAGGGTCTTGCGGGCATCGTGGACGCGGGCGTCGCGTACGACGCGATCCGCTTCTCGCCGCGCTGGCCCGTCACGGACTATACGCAGGTGCGCTACTTCACGGGCTACGAGGTGTCGGGCGCGATCGTGGACTGCCAGTACGTCCTGCGCGCGAACGGCCTGCGCTACCTCCTCCGCTCGCCCGCGCGGCGCGTGGCGGCGCACCTCCTCCTGCCGCAGGGGAAGACGGCGCGCGCCCTCCGCGTGAACGGCGAGGCGCGTCCGTTCACGGTCTCGCGCATCGGCGACTCCGCCTACGTGGACGCCGTGGTTGAAGACCTCTCCGGCGTCTGCGACCTCGAAGTGCTGTTCTGAGCCGTTCGAAGACGGCGCCCTTTGCACCGGACATTCTTTTAACAAACATTTGACATCCCCTTAACATTTGCCTCGCGATTTTCTGCTATCCTACTTCAGTCGGGACAAGAAGGACCCCATGACTGAACGAGAAGCCAGAATCGCATTCAACATGATCCCCACGGTTGGCGCCGTGGCGGTGGACCGCCTGGCCCGCGCGGCGGGCGGGAGCGTGGCCGAGGCCTATGCGCGCTTCCCCGAGAAGCGCGACTGGGAGGGCCGCGAGCCGGCCTGGGAGCGCGAGCTCGAGCAGGCCGCGAAATCCAACGTGCGCATCCTCACCGCGGAGGACGACGACTATCCGCCCCTCCTGCTGGAGATCGCCTCGCCGCCGCTCGCGCTGTACGTCGTCGGCGAAGTGTCCGCGCTCTCCCGCGCGGCGGTCGCGCTCATCGGCACGCGCGGCGCGACGGCCTACGGGCGCGACACGGCGGAGAAGTTCGCGTGCGGGCTTGCGCAGCGCGGCTGGTGCGTGCTCTCCGGGCTTGCGCGCGGCGTCGACACGGCCGCGCACCGGGGCGCGCTGGTCGGGGGCGGGGTCACCGTCGGGGTGCTCGGGGGCGCGCTCGACCGCTTCTACCCCGAGGAGAACCGGGGCCTCGCGCGCGAAATGGTCGAGAAGGGCGGCTGCGTGGCGAGCGAGTTCCCGTTCGGCCGCGCGCCGGACCCGCAGACCTTTCCGCAGCGCAACCGCGTCGTCGCGGGACTCTCCCGCGGCGTGGTGGCGGTGGAATGCCCCGCGCACAGCGGCACGCTCATCACCTGCATGCGCGCCGCCGAGCAGGGGCGCGCCGTGATGGCCGTGCCGGGACGGATCGACTGCCGGAACTCGGACGGCTGCCTGCGGCTCATCCGGGACGGCGCCCGGATGGTGACCTGCGTCGACGACGTCGTCGAGGAGCTTTCGTCCCTGCCCGAGCTCGCACGCCCGGCCTCTGGCGGAACCGCCGCCGCCGCGCCGTCCGAGACCGCCGGGAAGGCGGTGCGCAAACCGCCGCCGGCTCCTCCCGAGGCGAAGATCTCCGCGGACGAGGCGGCCGTGCTCCGGTGCGTTCCGGAGGAGGGCGTCGGGGCCGACGCGGTGGTGCGCGCGACGGGTTTCGGGGCCGCGCGCGTGAACGCGCTCCTGATGGGCCTGCGCCTCAAGGGACGCCTTTTATTCCTGCCCGGAAACCGCGTCGCGACGCGGAAAACTTTCTGACTTTGGGGATGGATTTTTCATCCGTCATTTCGTAAACTATGCGCCGAATTTTCAGAAGGACATGTGAAATAGATGAGCAACAAGCTATTGATTGTGGAGTCTCCCGCGAAGGCGAAGACGATTGGGAAGTATCTGGGCGGCGAGTTCACCGTGAAGTCGTCCGTGGGGCATATCCGCGACCTGCCCAAGAAGGGCCTTTCGATCAAGATCGCCCCCGAGGCCGGCAAGGAGGGGAGCTGGACCTTCGTGCCGAGCTACGAGGTCTCGGCGGACAAGAAGAAGATCGTCGACGAGCTCCGCAAGGCCGCGAAGGCCGCGGACGAAATCTATCTCGCGCCCGATCCGGACCGCGAAGGGGAGGCCATCGCGTGGCACCTCGGCGAGGTGCTCGCCGACGTGACGAAGGGCAAGCCGGTCCACCGCGTCACCTACAACGAGATCACGAAGAACGCCGTCCTCGCGGCGGTCGCGCAGCCGGGCGAAGTCAACCTCGCGCGCGTCGACGCGCAGCAGGCCCGCCGCATCCTCGACCGCCTGGTCGGCTTCAAGGTCTCGCCGCTTCTCTGGAAGAACCTCCAGTACGGCTACTCGCTCAGCGCGGGCCGCGTGCAGAGCGTGGCGCTGCGCCTGCTCGTCGAGCGCGAGCGCGAAATCGCCGCGTTCACCCCCGTCGCCTACTGGATCCTCGGCGTCGAGGCCGCCAAGGGCGCCAAGGAGCCGTCGTTCATCGCCAAGCTCTCGCGCATCGACGGCGAGAAGCCCGACGTCTCCAGCCTGGAACAGGCCGCCACGTACGTGGACGACCTGGACGGCTCCGCGCTGCGCGTCGCCTCGGTGAAGACGCTCCCGAAGACGCGCCACCCCTATCCGCCGTTCACGACGTCGACGCTGCAGCAGGCCGCCTCGAGCGTGTGCGGCTTCTCCCCGCACCGCACGATGTCGATCGCGCAGAAGCTCTACGAGGCCGGTCTGATCACCTACATGCGTACGGACAGCGTGAACATCGCCGCCGTCGCGCGCGAGGCGGCCCGTCGCCAGATCGCGGCGGACTTCGGCGACGCGTTCGTCCCCGAGAAGCCGAACGTCTACAAGTCCAAGGCCGGCGCGCAGGAGGCGCACGAGGCGATCCGCCCGACGGACGTCGCGAAGCGCCCGGGCACGCTGGACCTCGACGCCGCCTCGGCGAAGCTCTACGACCTCGTCTGGCGCCGCTTCATGGCCTCCCAGATGTCCGACGCGCGCCTGCTGCAGAAGACGGTCGGCATCTCCGCCGAGAAGGAGGGCATCCGCCACTCCTACCTCTTCACGGCGTCGACCACGGCCGTCGACTTCGAGGGCTTCCTCGCGGTGATGAAGGTCTCCACGGCGAAGAAGGGCAAGGAGGACGCCGACGAGGAGAGCGACGAGGTCAAGTCCCTGCCGCCGCTCGCCGAAGGCGACACCCTCCTCCCGCGGCGCTGGCTCTCGGACCGCAAGGAGACGAAGCCGCCGGCCCGCTTCAGCGAAGCCTCGCTCGTCAAGGCGCTCGAGGAGAACGGCGTCGGCCGTCCGTCCACGTACGCGCAGACGATCGAGGTGCTCGTCGACCGCCATTACGCGTCGCGCGAGGCGCGCCAGCTCGTCCCGTCGCAGCGCGGCATGGACGTGAACGACTGGCTGGTGAAGAAGCTCGAGCCCCTGTTCAACGTCGGCTACACCGCCCAGATGGAGGACGCCCTCGACAAGGTCGAGGACGGCCAGGTGAAGGGCGACGGCATGCTCTCCGACTTCTACCGCAAGTTCAACGCGTGGATGGAGGCCGCCAAGGAACCGCCGCCCCCGCGGGACAAGTTCGACCAGCTCTTCGCGCTCCTGGACGAGGTCCGCGAATGGAAGCCCGCCGTCAAGAACGGCAACCGCACGTACGACGACCACGGTTTCGTCGAGTCCGTCCGCAAGCAGCTCGCCGAGGACAAGCTCGCGACGACCGACCGCCAGCTGCAGGCCCTCGTCAAGCTCGCGATCGCCTACCGCGAGCAGATCCCGGACGCGGAGCTGCGCCTGGTCGACCTGGGCTACGGCCCGGAGCTCGACCGCGTGAAGAACTCGCCTTCGGACGACCTCGTGAAGTGGTGCTTCCAGACGATCGACCGCATCGGAGGGCTCACGAAGAACCCGTTCCTCAATTCGCTGCGCGAACAGGTCGACCGCGGCCGCCTGCTCTCGCAGAAGCAGTTCCAGATCCTCGCCCGCAGCATCTGCGAGAACGCCGGCGCGCTCGAGGACGCGGAGGACGTCCGCCGCCGCCTCGCGCCGTACGTTCCGGGCGGCTTCGAGGTCGCGCCCGTCGACCCGGCCGTGCCGGAGCTGCTGAAGCTGCTCGAGACGGTGACGGAGTGGAAGGAGCCCGTCCGTCGCGGACGCCGCACGTACAACGACCAGGAGTTCGTCTCCTCGCTGCGCGACCAGTACGCCCGCCGCAGCTCGCTCTCGCCCCGCCAGGTGACCGCGCTGCGCCGCGTCTGCGTCAACTACAAGGCGCAGATTCCGACGTTCGAGGAGGTCGCCGGCCGACTCGGCCTGCGCGAGTTGCCGCAGCGCGAGAAGGCCGGCGACGCGGAGAAGGACGCCAAGGCGGCGGCGCGCGCCGAGCGCCGGACACGCAAGACGCGGGGGTCGTGAGCGCGCCCGTCACACTTCCCGTGAACCCCGCCGCGCGCGAGGACGCCGCCGTGCGCGCGTTCCGCGCGCATCTTCTTGCCGAGCGGAACGCCTCCGCGCTGACGGCCGAGGGCTACGAGCAGGACATCGCCCAGTTCGCGGGCGCGGTCTGGGGCGTCGACGCCGCGCATCCCTTCGACTGGGGCGCGGCGACGGTGGACGACGCGCGGCGCTTCCTCATGCAGTTCGCGATGGACGGCGCCCGCCCCACGACGACGCGCCGCAAGCTCGCGTCCCTCCGTTCGTTCTACAAGTTCCTCGCGCGCGAACAGCTGGTCGCCGCGAATCCCTTCGTCGGGCTCCGCGGACCCAAGCTGCCCAAGCCGCTGCCGAAGGTCCTGTCCGTCCAGGAGATCGACCGCTTCGTCCGGGCCCCGCTGGAGGACCTGCGGCACCGGCGGGCGCAGAAGCTTCCGACGACGCCCGCCGACGAGTACATCCGCCTGCGCGACGCCGCTGTCTTCGAGACGCTCTACTCCACGGGGT
Source organism: Kiritimatiellia bacterium (assembly GCA_016302985.1). Taxonomy (GTDB): domain Bacteria; phylum Verrucomicrobiota; class Kiritimatiellia; order RFP12; family UBA1067; genus RUG572. The sequence continues at coordinate 6,173 of JAEDMN010000137.1, forward strand.
GCCGAATCTCCGAGATCACGCCGCTCGTCTGGTCCCAGATCGACTTCGGCACGGGCGGCGTCATCGTGACCGGAAAGGGAAGCAAGCAGCGACTCTGCATCCTCGGGAAGCCCGCGCTCAAGGCGCTGCGGGCGGTCCGCGAAAAGGCCGCCGCCATCTGGCCGGACGGCGGGGCGGAACAGACGTCCCTCTTCCTGAACGAACGCGGCCGTCCCCTGACGCCCCGCGACATCGAGCGGCGGATGAAGGTCTGGCTCGCGGCCGCGGACCTGCCGACGGACCTCACGCCCCACAAGCTGCGCCACAGCTTCGCGACGCATCTGCTCGACGCCGGCGCGGACCTCCGCAGCGTGCAGGAGATGCTGGGCCATGCCTCCCTGGCGACGACGCAGATCTACACGCACGTCTCGATCGAGCGTCTCAAGGACGAGTACATGAAGGCGCACCCCCGCGCCGAATAGCCTCTCGTCTTATGCTATAATCTAGGCATGAACTTCAAAGCCTGCATGATCTCGTGCGCACCCCTGTATGCGTTGATGGCGGCGTCCCTGCCGCGGGCGGCCGGCGCGGAGCTGGTCGTCTATCCCGAATATCCCGAGCAGATCCAGCGGGACTACGCCTACGACGTGCGCGTCGTGCAGGGTGCGGAACGGAGTCCGCTGCCCGTCTACAACCACTGCGAGGCGTCGATCCTCCGGGACCGCACCCATGGCGGCGACGTGAACCGGCGCTTCTGCGAGTTCGCGTTCTCGGGCGCGCCCGTCCGCGTGGATGTCCGCGTGGCCGAGGACGTCACGCGCTACAAGGTCTTCCCCGCCCGCCACCATCTGCGGACGGAGTTTCGCGAGGGCGTGATCAGCGTGTGGCTCGACCGTCCGCGCTACTTCGGCCTCCAGCTGAACGATTCCGACAAGTCGATCCTGAGCGTCTTCGCCGACGCCCCCGAGAACCCCGTGTCCGTGCCGGCGAAGGACAAGCCGGGCGTCCTGTATGTGGATGGCTGGATGGACGCGCCGGGGCCCGACGGCGTGATCGAGACGAAGGACGACGTTCAGGAGGTCTACCTCGCGCCCGGCTCCGTGCTCAACGCGCGCCTCCGCATCTGCGGGAAGGGCACGCGCGTCCACGGGCGCGGGATGATCCTCGACCCCCTGAGCGACGTCTTCCGCTTCGACCAGACGAAGAACACGAAGCGCGGCGTCGTCACCGTCGGCGCGCCGGACGTCGTCCTCGACGGCTTCAAGGTCGTCGACGCGCGCACGTTCAACTTCTGCACCTGGTTCCCGAACGTCACCTTCCGCAACCTGAAGGCGATGGCGTCCATGATGTGCACGGACGGCTTCACGGTCGGCAACCGGAACTTCAAGGCCGAGAACTGCTGGCTCTACGTCGGCGACAACGCGCTCGTCGTCAGCGGCGTGACGGACGCGCGCTTCAAGGACATCGTCCTCGGCACGTCCTGCGCCGCGATCTTCCCGCAGGGGAACAACAAGGGGGCCGTGCTGGAGGACATCGACGTGTTCCGCGCGGACGACGGCCTGATCAACAACTGGTACAACGCCGTCCTCCGCCGCAACAACAAGTGGAGCGAGATGAACGGCGACCTCCAGAAGAAGGAACCCGGCCCGCAGGACCTCAAGCACCTTTCGCACGAGTTCTTCTTCCGCAACCTCGTCGCCGTCGACTGCACGCTCTTTCCGCACTTCTTCAGCGGGCGGAACATGGGCACGCTGCCGAAAACCTTCGCGTTCGACGGCCTCTCCATCCCCGGCTCCACGGGCCGGAGTACCTGGCGCGCGGCCGGGAAGACGGACGGCGTGGCGATCGACACGCGGAACGATCCGACGAAGTGGCTCGTCACCTCCAACTACACGCTGACGGTCACGAACCTCTGGCTGAACGGCGCGCGGGCGGACGCCTTCCCCGCGACGGCGTTCAGCGAACCGTCGAATGTCGCCGTCCAGGTCGTGAACACACGGGGGGCCGTGACCGTTCCGACGGTCCCCGACATCCACGAGGTGAACTGGACGTGCCCGTACAAGGTCTTCGTCGGCGGCGCGCTGCAGCGCGACTGGCGCCTCGTCGACATCGTCGCGGGCGAACGCCGGCTCACGGTCCCCGAACCCGGCGCGAACATCGTCGCCGAGCCGTTCCGCGTGAAGGGCATGTGGCAGCGCGTGCCGTCCTGGCTCGTCAAGCTCGAGGCGACAGGGCGTGACGGCGGCGTCCCGGTCTACCGGCTCGTGCAGTGCGAGAAGAAGGCCGGCATGCAGGCCGTCGTCACGGACGCCTTCCTCCGCCGCGGCAACGGTGTCTGGCGCCTCGCCTTCGACATCAAGGCGCACAGCGACAATCCCTTCGGGCTGGACATCCAGGTGCTCTCCAACGAGAAGCAGTTCGTGAAGAAACACCCCGTCGAACTCGATGCGGGCTGGAAGCATGCCGAAGTCGACTTCGAGACGGACTTCGACCTCGCCGTGACCGATCTGGTCGCCGTCCAGATGACGGCGACCGCGACGGCCGACGAAATCTGCTTCAAGAACCTCTCGTTCCGCAAAGTCCGTTAGTTTTCC
>JAEDMN010000138.1 GCA_016302985.1 Kiritimatiellia bacterium
CCTTCAAGTTTGTTATACTGTGACGCATGAAAAATCTCACATGTGTCGTGGCAAGTCTTTTGTGTGTCGTGTCCGCGGTGGCGGGCGAGAAGGCCGATCCGCGCGTGCGGACGTTCGTGGATCCCGTGCGCGTCGTGTGGACGACCGCCGACGTGAAGGGAAAGTGCGCTGTCGTCGACCCCGCGTACCTGCTGAAGGGGAAGCTCGGGCAGGTGCCCGAGGCGGGCTGGGACTGGAAGAAGGCGGGCGGCTGCAAACTCGTCAACGCAGGCGAGGTCCCGGGCATCGTCCTCGACTTCGGGCGCGAGCTGCACGGCGGGCTCCATCTCGCGCAGGGCATGACTTCCGGCCGGGACCTGAAGGTGCGCGTGCGCTTCGGCGAATCCGTCGCCGAGACCTGCGCGGAGCTGGGCGAGCGCGGGGCGTGCAACGACCACGCGATCCGCGACTGTGAGTTCCTGCTGCCGTGGATGGGCACGCGCGAGATCGGCAACACGGGATTCCGGTTCGTCCGCATCGACCTGCTCACGAAGGGCACGCTCGTGTTCGATTCGGTCCGCGCCATCTCGTTGATGCGTCCGATGAAGCAGGTGGGCGCGTTCAAATCCAGCGACGCACGCCTGAACCAGGTGTGGGAGACGGCGGCGCGGACGGTCCATCTCTGCTGCCAGGAATACCTCTGGGACGGCATCAAGCGCGACCGCCTCGTGTGGATGGGCGACACGCACCCCGAGACGATGGGCATCCTGCGCGTCTTCGGCGCGGCGAGCGTCCTGCCCGAGTCCCTGGACTACATGGTGCGGACGACGCCGCCGGACCGGTGGATGAACACGATGCCGACCTACACCCTCTGGTGGATCCGCAATCTCGCGGAGTGGTACCGCTACACGGGCGACCTCGCCTACCTCCGGAAGCATGCGGACTATCTCGAGAAGACGGTCGACCACGTGCTGACGGGCTTCGGCAAGGACGGGCAGTGGACGGCGGGCAACTTTCTCGACTGGCCGACGAAGCACAACGACGCGGCCGGCACGGCCGGCACGCAGGGCCTCGCCCTCGTCACCGCGCGTGAAATCCTGATGATGGCCGAGGCGCTGGAGCGCCCCGCCCTCGCCGGGAAGGCGAAAGGAATGGCCGCGAAGCTCGAGGCGCTGAAGCCCGAGCCGCACGGCGCGAAGTCCGCGGCCGCGCTGCTCGCGCTCTCCGGTCTGCGCGACCCGAAGGAGATGTACGCCGCGCAGCTCGGGAAGGACGGTCACGCAGGCGTCTCGACGTTCTACGGCTACTACATGCTCGAGGCGATGAGCGCGGCCGGCGAGAACCAGCGCGCGCTCGACACGGTGCGCGACTACTGGGGCGCGATGGTCGACGTCGGGGCGACGAGCTTCTGGGAGGACTTCAAGATCGCCTGGACGAACAACTGCTTCCACCTGGACCAGGTGCCGCCCAAGGTCGGCGGCAACAACCTCGGCGCGCCGGCGTCCGGCACGGTGGACGTGCATGGCGACTACGGCGAGTTCTGCTACAAGGGCTTCCGCCACTCCTTCTGCCACGGCTGGAGCTGCGGCCCCGCGGCGTGGTGCATCGAGCACGTGCTCGGCCTGCGCCCGCTGGACGTCGGCTGCCGGACGGTCGAGGTGAAGCCGTTCCTCGGCGACCTCGCCTGGGCGGAAGGCGCGCTGCCGACGCCGCAGGGCGCGGTGAAGGTCTCCGTCCGCAAGCGTCCCGACGGCACGCTCGACGTGAAGGTCGACGCGCCCGCGGGCGTGAAGATCGTGCGGTGACGGCGACTGAAGCCCGCTTTGCTGGCCTAACTGAAAACTGCAATACTACCAACCGATCACAGGAAAGTACTTGCCTGACGATGCTACGCAACGCGTGTTGCGTTGGCTACTGGAAGGCGGGCAACTCTTCACAGAAAGGATCGTCCCCATGTCCCTGAACCGCCGTGACTTTCTCCGTGGAACCGCCTGGATGGGCGCCGCCGCCCTGGCCGCGGGCTGCCAGATGAACCGCCTGGGCTTCGGCGTCGGCGGAACGATGCAGAACTTCGTCTACGCGAAGCTGAAGGGACGCGACATCCGCGTCGGCTTTGTCGGCGTCGGAGGACGAGGCACCTCGGCCGTGAACCGCATCGCCAACATCCCGGGCGTGAAGATCGTCGCGCTCTGCGACCGCAACCCCGACCGGGTCGCGGCCAACCTCAAGGCGCTCGCGGACCGGAAGTACCCCGTCGTGCCGAAGGGCTACGTCGGCGACGAGAAGTACAAGGAGCTCTGCGACTTCGGCGACTGCGACGTCATCTACTGCGCGACGCCGTGGCACCTCCACCAGCCGGTCGCGCTGCGCGCGCTCAAGGGCGGAAAGATCGCGCTCGTCGAGGTGACCTCCGCGCTGACGACCGAGGAGTGCTGGGAGCTCGTCGAGGCGTCGGAGAAGGAACGCATCCCGTGCATGCAGCTCGAGAACTGCGTCTACGGCGAGATCGAGCTACTGGAACTGAACCTCGCGCGCCTCGGGAAGTTCGGCGAGATCAACCACGCCGAGGGTGCGTACATCCACGACCTGCGCGAAGTCATCCCGTCCGTCGGCCAGCACTACAACACCGAGTGGGTCTGGCGCTACGGCGAGAACATGAAGCACAAGGGCAACCGCTACCCGACGCACGGCCTCGTGCCGCTCTGCCAGACGATGGGCATCAACCGCGGCGACCGCTTCGACTTCCTCGTCTCGATGGAGAGCAATTCGCACAACGTCAACTACGAGGTGTTCAAGAAGGAGTTCCTCAAGGACGACGACCCGCGGAAGAAGGACCCGCCGGCCGCGATGGGCGACATGAACACGACGCTCATCAGGACGGTGAACGGCAAGTCGATCATGGTCCAGCACGACGTGAGCTCGCCGCGGCCCTACTCCCGGATCAACCTCATCTCGGGCACGAAGGGCATCGTCCGCGACTTTCCGTTCCAGTGCGCGTTCGAGGAGAAGTGCTTCGACCGCAAGGCGCACGCGTGGTTCTCCGACGCGCAGGCCGCCGAGGTCCGCCGGAAATTCATGCATCCGATGTGGCGCGACGTCTCCGAGTTGGCGAAGAAGGTCGGTGGACATGGCGGCATGGACTTCATCATGGACCTGCGCTGGGCGTACTGTCTGCAGAACGGCCTGCCGCTCGACATGGACGTCTACGACCTCGCGGCGACGAGCTGCCTCTGCGAGCTGACCGAGACCTCTGTCCGCAACGGCTCGAAGCCGATTGCGGTCCCCGACTTCACCCGCGGCAACTGGCGCAACGTGAAGCCCTGGGGCGTCGTCAACGTCGATCTGGTGAAGATGGGCCTCCTGCCCGGCAAGGTCGCCGCCGACAAGGCCGCGCTCAACGTCTAGTCCCGCCATCGGGACGAATCCCGTTCCGCGAAAACCGCGAAAACCGAAATCTCGCCGCTCCACTGTGCGGCGAGATTTGTTATAATATCGCGCAACTATGAACCCATTGGCTAAACTGCTGAACCAGACGCTGGGCCCCGTCGCGGACATGCTTTCGCCCGCCGGCAAGCGCCTCTACTTCCCCTACGGAGGAATCCTCGGGCAGGGCGCCGAGGCGAAGAAGTGTGCGATCAACGCCACCATCGGCATGGCGTTTGAGGAGGATGGCTCCCCCCTCGTCATGAAGTGCTTCTCCAGCAAGGTCAATCTCGACCGCAAGGCGTTCCTGTACGCCGGCAGCTTCGGGATGCCCGCGCTGCGCGAGACCTGGAAGAAGCTCCAGATCAAGAAGAACCCGTCCCTCAAGGGCGTGACCTATTCGAACCCGGTCGTCACCAACGCGCTCACGCACGGCCTGCGCATCGTGGCCGAGCTCTTCGCGGGCCGCGGGGACAAGGTGGTCGCCCCGGATCTCTACTGGGACAACTACGCGCTGATCTTCGAGGAGGCCTGCGGGGCCTCGATGGAGACGTTCAACACCTTCAAGGACGGCGCGTTCGACGCGGACGCCCTCAAGGCCGCGCTGCTGAAGCCGGGCGAGAAGAAGATCGTCATCCTCAACTTCCCGAACAACCCGACGGGCTACACCGCCACGCTCGCGGACGCGCCGCGGATCGTCGCCGCCGTCCAGGCCGCCGCGAAGGCCGGCAAGAAGGTCGTGGTCGTCCTCGACGACGCCTACTTCGGGCTCGTCTACGAGAAGGGCATCCACGAGGAGTCCCTCTTCGCCGAATTCGCCACGCTCGACCCGAACGTCCTCGCCGTCAAGCTCGACGGCACCACGAAGGAGGACTACGTGTGGGGCCTGCGCGTCGGCTTCGTCTCGTTCGCGTTCAAGGGCGCGACGGCCGAACAGCTCAAGGCGCTCGAGGCAAAGGCCGCGGGCAACGTCCGCAGCTGCGTCTCGAACATCACGTCCATCGGGCAGAACATGGCGCTCGCCGCGCTGTCCGACAAGGACTACGCGAAGCAGAAGCGCGAGAAGTACAACGTCCTGAAGAGCCGCTACGCGACCATCCGGAAGATTCTCAAGAAGAACCCGGCCTACGCGGACGCCTTCGAGGTCATGCCGTTCAACAGCGGCTACTTCATGTGCGTGAAGCCGAAGGGCGTGGACGCGGAGAAGGTCCGCCGCCAGCTCATCGACAAGTACTCCACGGGCACGATCGTCCTTTCCGGGCTGATCCGCCTCGCATTCTCGACGGTGCCGTCCGCCAAGCTCCCCGAGCTCTTCGCGAACGTCGCCGCCGCCATCAACGACCTCAGGAAGTAAGCTGGGACAAGGGGGACTGAAGCTCATGGCCGTTCGCCGCACGCGCAGGAAGGGACAGAAGAACCCGCGGATCCTCATCGTCACGCCGGAGATCACGTATCTCCCGGAGGGCATGGGCAACCTCGCGGGCAGGATGAGCGCGAAGGCGGGCGGCATGGCGGATGTCTCGGCGTCCCTCGTCGGCGCGCTCTTCGACCTCGGCGCGGACGTCCACGTGGCGCTGCCGCACTACCGGCGCATGTTCCACGAGGAGACGGCCCAGCTCGTCGCCGAGGAGCTGCGCGTGTACAAGAGCCGCATGCCCGACGCGCGCATCCACCTGGCCGAGGACCGCTGCTTCTACTACCGCGATCACGTCTATTCGCGCGGCAACGGCAACGCGAAGCTCGCGCTCGCGTTCCAGCGCGAGGTGATCAACCACGTCATCCCCGAGGTGCAGCCGGACCTCATCCACTGCAACGACTGGATGACGGGCCTCATCCCCGCGGCCGCGCGCCGCATGGGCATCCCCTGCCTCTTCACGGTCCACAACATCCACACGCACAAGCTCACGCTCGCGCAGGTGGAGGACGCCGGCATCGACGCCGCCGAGTTCTGGGGCAACCTCTACTACGACCGTCCGCCGGCCGACTACTTCAGCGCCCGCGACACGGACCCGATCGACCTGCAGGCGTCGGGCATCTTCGCGGCCCACTTCATCAACACCGTCTCGCCGACCTTCCTCACGGAGATCGTCAACGGCTGGCACGGATTCATCCCCGACTCCATCCGCAACGAGATCCGCGGCAAGTACTACGCGGGCTGCGCGTCGGGCATCCTGAACGCGCCCGACTCCTCGGACAACCCCGCGACGGACAGCCAGATCCCGTTCCGCTACGGTCCCGAGAACCACGCCGAGATGAAGCGGAAGAACAAGCTCGAGCTCCAGCGCGCGCTTGGACTCGAGGAGAATCCCGACGCGCCGCTCTTCTTCTGGCCGTCCCGCCTCGATCCCGTCCAGAAAGGCCCCCAGCTGCTCGCGGACATCTGCTACCGCTTCCTCGACAAGCACTGGGCCGCCGGCGCGCAGATCGCGATCATCGCGAACGGCGCCTTCCAGCAGCCGTTCTGGGACATCCGCAATTTCCATGGCATCGGCCACCGCCTCGCCGTGCACAACTTCGACGGACGCCTCTCGCAGCTTGGCTTCGCCGGCTCCGATTTCATGCTCATGCCGTCCCTCTTCGAGCCGTGCGGCCTGCCGCAGATGCAGGCGCCGATCTACGGCTCCCTCGCGGTCGCGCACAACACGGGCGGCCTGCACGACACGGTGGAGCATCTGGACGTGGACAACCACCGCGGCAACGGCTTCGTCTTCAACACCTACGATTCGAACGGACTATTCTGGGCGATGGACCAGGCCATGGCGTTCTGGCACCGTCCCGCCGAAGTCCGCGAGGCGGAGGTCGCGCGCATCATGGCCGAGTCGCTGAAGCGCTTCAACCACGAGGCCTGCGCGCGCCAGTACATCGAGCTCTACGAGCAGATGCTCCACCGCCACCTGGTGAAGGATTTCTCGGGCGCCGAAGCCTAGGGCTGAAAGCACAATGGGAATCCTGATTCTCCTCACCACCGCCATCATCTGGGGTGGTGCCTTTCTTTTCCAGAAGATGGGCGGCGACCATGTCGGCCCGTTCGCCTTCACCGTCTACCGCAACGTGCTCGCCGGCTTCTTCCTGCTCGGCGTGATGGCCGTGCGGCGGCGCGCCGGGACGGCGCGCCCTACCATGGGGCGGGATTCGCGGCGCGCCGGGACGGCGCGCCCTACCATGGGGCGGGATTCGCGGCGCGCCGGGACGGCGTTCATCGGGAGGCCTGAACTGATTGCCGGCGCGTGCTGCGGGTTCGCGCTCTGGGTGCCGTCCATGCTGCAGCAGATCGGCATCGCGGATTGTTCGCCGGGCACGTGCGCGTTCCTCACGGCGAACTACGCGCTCATCATCCCCGTCCTCGCGCTTGCGCTCGGGAAACGGCCCCGGTGGTACGTGTGGCCGGGCGTCGCCGCCGCGCTGACGGGCACGTTCCTCATCTGCCTGATGGGCGCGGGGGAGTTCGCGCTCGGGCGCGGCGAGGCGCTGACCCTGCTGTGCGCGTTCTTCTACGCGGTGCAGTTGCTCGTCGTGGACCATTTCGTCGCGCGCGTCGACGTGCTCGGCCTCAGCTGTGTCCAGTTCTTCACGGGGGCGATCCTGGGGCTGCCGTTCCTGCTGCTGCCGTCCGAATCCGCGCACCTGAACCTGGCGGACCTCCGCGCGGCGGCGGTCGCCATCGCGTTCTGCGGCGTCTTCTCCTCTGGTGTCGCCTACACGCTGCAGAACGTGGGGCAGAAGATGGTCTCGGCCGCCATCGCGGGCATCGTGCTCTCGCTCGAGTCCGTCTTCGGCGTCTTCTTCGGCTGGCTCGCCGGCTTCTGCGGCTGGATTCCCGTGTGCGAGGTCATGACGCCCCGCCGCCTCTGCGGCTACGCGCTTGTCTTCGCCGCGATCGTCTTCACGCAGGTCCTCGACGCCCGCCGGACGAAATGATCCGGCCGTCCTTCGCGTGATTTTCCGATGGCAGCGGCATGAGGAGGTCCCCTGTGGGTAGCGGGTGATTGACCCCTTGGAAAATATATAGTATACTTAAATAAGTTCTAGCTACAATTAGAGTGTGATGAGAGAAGCCGTAGATTTGACCATGGAGGAGTTCCCCGCCTTCTGCCACGAAAAGGGGATGAAGTGCACGGCGCAGCGGATGGCCATGTTCTCGGCCCTCCGCGAGCGGCGGCTGCACCCCTCGGTGGACGAAATCTGGGGGCTCGTGAAGCGGACGCTGCCGACGGTGACGCGCGATTCGGTCTATCGGATTCTGAACGAATTCTCCGAGCATGGACTTCTGGCGCGCCTCGACGCATTGTCCGCGGCGCGGTACGACACGTGCACGGAACCGCACGCGCACTTCGTGTGCGAGCTCTGCGAGAGCGTGACGGACTATCCGCTTCCGACGGGATACGTCCTGCCGGATGGCATCCGGGGCGAGCCGCACCACTGGGAGCTCCGCGTGAGTGGAATCTGCGAAAACTGCCAGTCAGAGAGAAAATAGGAGAGGACAATATGGATACGAAGGCCATGTTCAAGATCGGCTACGGTCTCTACGTGCTGACGGCGCGCGAGGACGGGAAGGACAACGGCTGCATCGTGAACACGTTCCAGCAGGTCACGGGCGAGCCGCTGCGCGTGAGCGTCTGCGTGAACAAGGCGAATCACACGTGCGGCATGATCGCGCGCACGGGCGTCTTCAACGTCTCCGTGATCGCGGAGTCCGCGACGTTCGACCTTTTCAAGCGGTTCGGCTTCCAGAGCGGCGCGACCGTGGACAAGTTCGCGGACTTCCCATGCCCGCGCAGCCCGAACGGCGTCCTGGCGGTCGACCGGAGCGTGAACGCCGTCGTGAGCGGAAAGGTCTTCCAGACCGTGGACCTGGGGACGCACCTCATGTTCCTCGCCGACGTGACCGACGCGGTCGTCCGCTCGACCGAGGAGACGGCGACATACGCCTACTACCAGCGCGCGATCAAGCCGCGTCCGCAACCCCAGGTCAAGCGCGGCTGGCGCTGCCTGATCTGCGGCTACTTCTACGAGGGCGAGGAGCTGCCGGCGGACTTCGTCTGTCCGCTCTGCAAGCACCCGGCAAGCGATTTCGAGCGGGTCGGTGACCCCGCAGGAGCTACAACAACAAAGAAGGACAATGCAATGGAACTCAAGGGATCCAAGACTGAGCAGAACCTGATGGCCGCCTTCGCGGGCGAGTCGCAGGCTCGCAACAAGTACGACTACTTCGCCTCCAAGGCGAAGAAGGAGGGCTACGAGCAGATCGCGGCCATCTTCCAGGAGACGGCGCTCAACGAGAAGGAGCACGCCAAGATGTGGTTCAAGCTCTTCGAGGGCATCAAGTCCA
>JAEDMN010000139.1 GCA_016302985.1 Kiritimatiellia bacterium
AGTTCGAGGACGTCGGCGTTGGCCATGCGGATGCAGCCATGCGAGGCGGGCGTGCCGAGCAGGTGCTCCTGGTTCGTCCCGTGGATGTAGATGTACCGGGCGTGGCTGTCGATGCCGGGGCCCCGGTTGACGCCGGGTTCGAGGCCCTCGAGCCAGAGGATGCGCGTCAGGACGTAGTCCTTCGACTGCGCGGTGCGCCAGGCCCGTTCGGGGATGACGTGCCCCTTCACCGCGCGGCGGGAGACGAAGACCTGTCCGGGGACGGCCGTGTGCCCGAAGAGCCGTGCGACGCGGTGGCGGCCGGGCGGCGTCTTTCCGCTGCCCTCCGCCGCGCCGACGCCCTTCGCGGAAGTCGAGACGCGGAACGTGCGCACGGTGCGCCCCTTCCAGGCAAGCGTCAGCGTCTGCGCGGCCACGTCGACGGTCGCGACGGGAACGTCCTCCGGAGAAAGCCGCTTCATGTCACGGCATCACGTACGAACCGACGGCACGGCGCCGCGCAGAACGAGCTTGGCGAAGAAGAGGACGCCGAGCATGAGCGCGACCGCGATCGGCAGGGACAGCCAGGCCGAGCCGAGGAACGGCGCGACGAGGTAGGACACGAAGGAAACGGCCGCGACGGCCATGGCGTAGGGCAGCTGCGTGTTCACATGCATCACGTGGTTGCACTGCGCGCCGGCCGAGGCCATGATCGTCGTGTCGGAAATCGGCGAACAGTGGTCGCCGCAGACCGCGCCCGCCATGCAGGCGGAAACCGCGACGATCGTCATCGAACTGCCCGGAATCGCCGCGAGGACGATCGGGATGAGGATGCCGAACGTGCCCCAGCTCGTGCCGGTCGAGAAGGCCAGCACGATCGCGATCACGAAGATGATCGCGGGGAGGAAGGCCCGGAGGGAGGCGGCCGGCCCGTTGATCAGGTCGGAGATGAAGATCTTCGCGCCGAGCGAGTCCGTCATCGCCTTCAGCGTCCAGGCGCAGCAGAGGATCATGATGGCGGGCACCATCGCCTTGAAGCCCTCGGGGAAGGCGTCCATGCAGTCGCGGAAGCTGATCACGCGGCGGCAGAGGTAGAAGACGACGGAGAAGACGAGGGCGACGATCGAGCCGAGGACGAGGCCGACGGAGGCGTCCGAATCGGAGAAGGCCTTCACGAAGCCGGGCTTGTCCGCGCCGAAGTAGCCGCCGGAGTAGATCATGCCCAGCATGCAGCAGGCGATGAGCACGAGCACGGGGACGACCAGGTCGACCACGCGGCCGCGGTCGTTGCGGGAAAGCACCTCGGTGGCGTCCGCGAGCGCGCCCAGGTCCGGGGCGCCGGAGGACGCCACGTCCTCGTGGCGCTTCATCGGGCCGAAGTCGAACCGCGTGCACGCGAAGAAGAACATCGCCACGATCGAGAGGATGGCGTAGAAGTTGTAGGGGATCGCGTTGATGAAGAGCGAGAAGCCGCTTTCCGCGCCGGCGCCCTTCGCGAAGCCCGCGACGGCGGCCGCCCAGGAGGAGATCGGCGCGATGATGCAGATCGGCGCGGCGGTCGCGTCGATGAGGTACGCCAGCTTCGCGCGGGAGACCTTCTTCGCGTCCGTGACGGGGCGCATCACCGAGCCGACGGTGAGGCAGTTGAAGTAGTCGTCCACGAAGATGAGCATGCCGAGGACGATCGTCGCGACCTGCGCGCCCACGCGGCTGCGGATGTGCGTCTGCGCCCAGCGCCCGAACGCCGCGGAGGCGCCGGTCTTGTTCATCATCGCGACGAGCGAGCCGAGCAGGACCAGGAACAGCAGGATGCCGATGTTGTAGCCGTCCGCGACCGAGCCGATGAAGCCCTTCTGCATCACGTGCGTGAGCGTGCCCTCGAACGCGAAGCCCGAATAGAGCAGGCCGCCCGAGACGATGCCGATGAAGAGCGAGGAGTAGACCTCCTTCGTGATCAGGGCGAGGAAGATCGCGAGCAGCGGCGGCAGGATCGCCCACCAGGACCCGTAGAAGCGGTTCTCCTTCCGGACCGTCGCGAGCGCCTGCGCCTCGTGCTCCCTGAAGGCCGCGTCGTTCTGCACGTTGTCGGCGTACTTGTCGACATAGTCCTTCGCGCCCTTCACGTCGTCCTTCGCCTCGAGGGACGCGAGGTCGTAGACGTTCGTGGCGCCGTCCACGACGACCGTCACGGGAACGGGCGCGGGCGTGGCGGGCTTCTCCGCGGCGAAGGCCGGGAACAGGAACGACGCGGCGAGGGCCACGGCGCAGAAAAAGGGCTTCAGGAACGTCTTCATGCCTGCTTCTCCTTGATCATTTCGGAAATCTTCGCGAGTTCGCCGACCGTGATCTTCCCGTCCTTCGCGGCCTGGAGGATCGTGGCGGAGATCTCGGCGTCCGCCGTCATCTCGCCCTGCACCTTGCCGAGGAACTCCCCGAGGCGCCCCTCGTGCTTCTGGCCGAAGATCTCGTCGGGCGTGCCCTCCGCGGTGATGCGCCCGCCGTCCAGGAAGAGGACGCGGCTGGCGACGTCGCGCGCGAAGCGCATCTCGTGCGTCACCACGACCATCGTCATGCCGTTCTTCGCGAGATCCTTCATCACGTCCAGCACCTCGCCGACCATCTCGGGGTCGAGCGCGCTCGTGGGCTCGTCGAAGAGCATCACCTTGGGCTCCATCGCGAGCGAACGGACGATCGCGACGCGCTGCTTCTGTCCGCCCGAGAGCTGCTGCGGGTAGGCCTTCGCCTTGCTCTCCAGCCCGACGCGCTTCAGCAGCTCCATCGCCTTCGCCTCGGCCTCCGCCTTCGGGACCTTGCGGACCAGCCGCGGCGCGAGGGTGATGTTGTCGAGGATCGTCAGGTGCGGGAAGAGGTTGAAGTGCTGGAACACCATGCCCATCTCGGACCGCACGCGGTTCTTCTCGGCCTCGGACGCGGAGACGATGTCGATGCCGTCGAAGACGATCGTGCCCTCGGTCGGCTGCTCCAGCAGGTTCATGCACCGGAGGAACGTCGACTTGCCGCCGCCGGAGGGGCCGATCATGACGACGACCTCGCCCTTGCGGATGTCGGTGGTCAGGCCGTTGAGGACGTTGAGCGCCCCGAAGGACTTCTTCAGGTTCTCGATCTTGAGCAGAACTTCAGCCATATGCAATCCCCTACGAATTGTTGTGCACGACGTCCGCGCCCGTGTTGCGCAGATACCGCTCGAGCTTCCCGAGCAGCCACGTGAACGTCATCACCAGCACGAGGTACACGGCCGCGACCGTGAGATAGGGCAGGTACACCGAGTACGTCTGCGACCGGATGATGTCGCCGCCCTTCGCGAGGTCGATCAGCGCGATGTAGCCCACGATGGACGTGTCCTTCATCAGCACGATGAACTCGTTGCCGAGCGCGGGCAGCACGTTGCGCACGGCCTGCGGCAGGATGATGCGCAGCATCGTCGCCCAGTATCCGAGGCCCAGCGCGCGGCCGGCCTCCATCTGGCCGGGGTCGATCGAGGTGATGCCGGCGCGCAGGATCTCGGCCTGGTAGGCGCCCGAATTGATGCCGAAGGCGAGGATCGCGATCAGCTCCTTCGACTCGACGGAGCGGAGGACGATGTAGTAGGTGATGAGCAGCTGCACGACCATCGGCGTGCCGCGGATGATCGTCAGGTACACCTTCGAGACCGCGTTCAGGAACGGGAAGTAGCCGTACTTGTCGTGGCTCGAGCGGACCACGGCGACCAGGAAGCCGATCAGCAGGCCGAGGACGATGGCCGAGAGCGCGACCTCGATGGTCACGCCCAGGCCCCGCACCAGGTACGTGCCGCGCACGGACCCGTCCGCGCCGGGCTTGAGGAAGCAGAGGTAGAAGTCGTCGCAGATGGAGTCCCAGAGCTTCCCGAGCGCGCCCTTCTCGGCGGGGGCCGTCGCGGCGGGCGCGACCTCCTTGAGCTTGTCGCTCTCGGCCTTGTACGCCTCGGTCCACTTCGCGAGACGGCCGTCCGCCTGCGCGGCGCGGATCGTCTCGTTCACGGCCGCGAGCAGCTCGCCCTGGCCCTTCGCCACGGCGATCGCGTACTCCTCCGAGGAGATGAAGTCCGAAATCGCGAGGCGGTCGTCGCCCTTCACGCAGTTCTTCGCGGGGTCGATGTCCGCGATGACGAACGCGCAGCGGCCCGCGAGCATCGCGGCGCACGCCTCGGGCGTCGTCTTGAAGCGCTCGGGTTCCTGCTTCAGCTGCTCGAGCACGTGCGTCTCGGACGTCGTGCCGCTCTGCACGCCGATCTTCTTCCCCTTCAGCTGCGCCGCGTCCGTGAACGGGGTCTTCTTCGGGTAGATGACGACGATGCCGGTCTTCACGTAGGGAATCGAGAAGTCGACGTTCTTCCTCCGGTCCTCCGTGATCGTGATGCCCGAGGCGGCGAGCTGCGCCTTGCCGGACATCACGGAGGGGATGACCGCGTCGAAGTCCATGTTCTCGACGCGGAACGCGCGGCCGAGCTTCTGCGCGACGGCGCGGGAGAGCTCCACGTCGATGCCGACGACCTCCTGTCCGCGCAGGAACTCGTACGGCGGGAACGTCGCCTCCGTCGCCATCGTCAGCGTGTCCGCGCCCCGCGCCAGGCAGAGCGAGAACACGGCGGCGAGGACCGCGAGCGGAAGCCTCTTCATCAGGACCGGGCGCACGGGCTTACTTGTCCTTCAGCTTGTCGCTCTCTTCGGTGAACTGCCGGATCCACTTGGCGAGCTGGCCGGACTTCTTCAGTTCCGCGATCGTCTCGTCGATGGCCTTGAGCAGCTCGGGCTGGCCCTTGCGGATCGCGACCGCGTACTCCTCGGACGTGATGAAGTCGGAAAGCGCCAGGTCGGCCTCGCCCTTCACGCAGTTCTTCGCCGGGTCGATGTCCGAAATGACGAAGTCGACGCGGCCCGCCTTGAGCGCGGCCACGGCCTCGGCGGGGGACTTGCAGCGCTCGGGCTCCTGCTTCAGCTGCTCAAGCACGTACGTCTCGGACGTCGTGCCGCTCTGCACGCCGATCTTCTTCCCCTTCAGCTGCGCCGCGTCCGTGAACGGGCTGGCCTTCTTGAAGATCACGACGATGCCCGTCTTGACGTACGGGATCGAGAAGTCGACGTTCTTCTTCCGGTCCTCCGTGACCGTGATGCCGGCGGCCGCGAGGTCGGCCTTGCCCGAGATCACCGCGGGGATCACGGAGTCGAAGTCCACCGTCTCCGCCTTGAACGGGCGGTTGAGCTTCCGCGCGACGGCGCGGCAGATCTCCACGTCGATGCCGACGACCTCCTGCCCGCGCAGGAACTCGTAGGGCGGGAACGTCGCCTCGGTGATCATCTTGAGGGAGTTGTCCTTCGGGCCGCAGCCGGAGAGGGCGACCGCCGCGACGGCGGCGCAGGCAAGCATCTTGAGAATCTTCATCTGCTATTCCTTTTACATTTTTGCGTTGAAATGAAACTACCAGTTGCAGGTCGTGAGGTCCTGCAGGCGCTCGTAGTAGTTGCGGTAGAAGGACTCGGCCTTCGACAGCATCTCGACGGCGTGCTCGGGGTTGCGCTTCAGCAGCAGCTTGAAGCGGTTCTCCTCCGCCGCGGTCGCGGCGAAGGACTTCGACGGGGCCTTCGAGTCGAGCTCGAGCGCGGAGAAGCCCTTCGCGCTGCGGGACGGATCGTAGCGGAAGAGCGGGAAGTGGCCCGTCTCGACCGCCGTCTTCTGGCGCTCGAAACCCTGCGACATGTCGATGCCGTGCGCGACGCAGTGCGAGTAGGCGATGACGAGCGCGGGGCCGTCGTAGGCGTCCGCCTCGGCGAGCGCCTTGGCCGCGGCCTGCGGGTTCGCGCCGAGCGAGATCTGCGCCACGTACACGTCGCGGTACGTGAGGATGATGCCGCCGAGGTTCTTCTTCATCGTCGGACGGCCGCCGGCGGCGAACTTCGCCACCGCGCCCATCGGCGTGGCCTTGGAGGCCTGCCCGCCCGTGTTGGAGTAGACCTCGCTGTCCAGGACGAGCGCCTTGATGTTGCGGCCCGAGGCGAGCGCGTGGTCGAGTCCGCCGAAGCCGATGTCGTACGCCCAGCCGTCGCCGCCGATGAGCCACACGCTCTTGCGCACGAGCCAGTCGGCGCCGGAGAGCATCGAGAGCGCCTTCGCGTCCGTGCGGCCGGCGAGCGCCTTCTTCAGCCCCGCCACCGCCGCGCGCATGTCCTCCACGCCGCGCGGCGTGGCCTGGTCGATGCCGCACACGCGCGCCGCGGCCTCGCGGACGGCGTCCGGCTCCTCGCGGTCGAGCATGAGCTTCGCCGCCTCGGCGCGGGCGCGGGCCTCGAGGTTGTCGCACGTGACGCGCATGCCGAGGCCGTATTCGGCGTTGTCCTCGAAGAGGGAGTTGCCCCAGGCGACGCCCTTCCCGTCCTTGCGCGTGCAGTACGGCGCGGTCGGGAGGTTGCCGGCGTAGACGCTCGAGCAGCCGGTCGCGTTCGCGACGAGCAGGCGCTCGCCGCAGATCTGGGTGAGCAGGCGGATGTACGGCGCCTCGCCGCAGCCCGCGCACGCGCCGCAGAACTCGAAGAGCGGCTGCTTGAGCTGCACGTCGTTGAAGTTCGACATGTCGAGCTTCGTGTAGTCGGCCTCGGGGATGTCGAGGAAGAACTTCCAGTTCGCGAGGTCGCGGTCCCGGTTCTTCTCCTCGTGCGGCTCGAGCTGGAGCGCGCCGCGGGCCTTCGCCGGGCAGTTCACCACGCAGAGGCCGCAGCCCGTGCAGTCCTCGGTCGAGCACTGGATCGTGAACATGCCGCCGTGGCGCTTGTACGCCGCGGACTTCGCCTCGGTGGACTTGAAGGACTCCGGCGCGTTCGCGAGCGCCTCCGGCGGACACGCCTTCATGCGCAGCGCCGCGTGCGGGCACGCGCCGACGCAGCGGCCGCACTGCACGCACGCCGCCGGGTTCCACACCGGCACGTCCGCCGCCACGCCGCGCTTCTCCCACTGCGTCGTCGCGACCGGCCAGACGCCGTCGATCGGGATCTTCGAAACCGGCAGCTCGTCGCCCTTCTGGGCCATCATCTTCGCCGTGACCTCGCGCACGAACTGCGGCGCGTCGGGCGACACCGTCGGCGGCATCTTCGGCGCCTCGGGCGCCACCGCCGGCACCGTCACGCGGCGGATGCCGTCCGCCGCCGCCTCGATGCACGCGATGTTCTTGCGGACCACCGCGTCGCCCTTCGACGCGTACGTCTTCTCCGCCGCGGCCTTGAGGTGGTTCAGCGCCTCGTCCGGCGGCAGGATGCCGGAAATGCGGAAGAACGCGGCCTGCATCACCGTGTTGATGCGCGTGCCCATGCCGTTCTCGCGGGCGATCTTCGCCGCATCGATGACGTAGAAGTTGATCTTCTTCGCGACGATCTGCTTCGCCGTCTCCTCCGGCAGGTGCGCCCAGACCTCGAGCGGGCCGTACGGGGACGCCAGCAGGAACGTCGCCCCTTCGCGGGCGTTGGAGAGCATGTCGTACTTCTTGAGGAAGCCAAAGTTGTGGCACGCCACGAAGAGCGGCGACTCGCAGAGGTACGGGCTCAGGATCGGGTCCGGTCCGAAGCGCAGGTGCGACACGGTCAGGCCGCCGGCCTTCTTCGAGTCGTACACGAAGTAGCCCTGCGCGTAGAAGTCGGTGTTCGCGCCGATGATCTTGATCGAGTTCTTGTTCGCGCCGACCGTGCCGTCGGACCCGAGGCCCCAGAACACGCACTCGTGGCGCGTCTTGTGCACGAGCTTGAAGCCCGCGGCGGGCGGCAGGGAACGGCCCGTCACGTCGTCGTCGACGCCGAGCGCGTAGCCGTCGAGCGGCTTCTTCGCCGCCATGTTGTCGAAGCACGCCTTCACGTGGCCCGGCGTGAACTCCTTGCCGCCGAGGCCGAAGCGCGCCGCGTAGATCGCGGGGCGCGCGAAGAGCGCGCGGCCGTCGCGGCACGCGCGGTCGACGGCGCCGAGCACGTCCAGGTAGAGCGGCTCACCCTCGCTGCCGCACTCCTTCGTGCGGTCGAGCACCGTGATCGCCTTCACCGTCGCGGGGATCGCCGTCACGAGCGCGGAGGCGTCGAACGGACGGTAGAGGTGCACCGTGACGACGCCCACCTTCTCGCCGGCGGCCACGCACGCGGCGACCGTCTCGCGCACCGTCTCGGAGCCCGAGCCCATGACCACGATCACGCGGTCGGCGTCCGGCGCGCCCTCGTAGTCGAAGAGGTGGTACGAACGGCCCGTCAGCTGCGCGAACTGGTCCATCGTCTTCTGGACGACCGCCGGCAGCGCGTCGTAGAAGCGGTTGGAGGCCTCGCGGCCCTGGAAGTAGACGTCGGAGTTCTGCACCGTGCCGCGGATGACCGGCCGCTCGGGGTTGAGGCCGCGCGCGCGCTGCGCCGCGACGTCCTGGTCGTCGATCATCGCACGCATCGTCCTGACGTCGATTTCGTCGATCTTCTGCACTTCGTGGGAGGTGCGGAAGCCGTCGAAGAAGTGCATGAACGGCACGCGGGACTTCAGCGTCGCCGCGTGCGCGACGAGCGCGAGGTCCTGCGCCTCCTGCACGCCCGAGGAGGCGAGCATCGCGAAGCCCGTCTGGCGGCATGCCATGACGTCCGAATGGTCGCCGAAGATGCACGTGCCGTGCACCGCGAGGGCGCGCGCCGCCACGTGGAAGACGGCCGGCAGCAGCTCGCCCGCGATGCGGTAGAGGTTCGG
>JAEDMN010000140.1 GCA_016302985.1 Kiritimatiellia bacterium
GCCTAACTGAAAACTGCTATACTACCAACTAATCACAAGAAAGTACTTGCCTGACGATGCTACGCAACGCGTGTTGCGTTGGCTACTGGAAGGCGGGGGGGAGATAAGAGCAATGAAATGCAGAATGAATCATAACATGAGGCATTCATGTGTCGGTAAGGCTAAGAATAACATTTTTCATCTAGTGCTTGTAGTAATTTTCGGCATATCCAGCTTTGGGTGTTCGCGAGATCAGGACGAGGTATATGAAGATCCATCCGTTAATCCTGAAGCGAAGGTCGGTCAACAGGTCTCAGAGCAGGTCGAGCCAGCCGACTTGCACGAGGGACGCTATTCTGTCCACAGGTATACGTTTAAGGGGAAAGGCCCTACGCACAGGATGGCTGATGTCAGGCGGCTTGGACTGGAGCATTCAGGGAGCAGAGGCTCCGATGTGTCCGCCGAAGTCTACATTGAATGGCCGGAGGAGCAGTCTGGTCTGACGGAAGGTGCGCTTGCCAAGGTTCGCAAGATTATCCTGTGGATGGCGTTCGCAAGTGAGGCGACGACTACTTGGGAAGATGATCAGACTCCCGTCATCTATATCGTACCAGAGGCGCTTGGCGAGACGGAGGCGGCACTTAAGAGCCGTATCAAGGTCGTTTGCGCCGAAGAGGGATACACGTGGGAGGACAGCAAGTTCGGGCTATCGCCCGCCGATTGGTGCCGGTTGACGAGTGACACGCTCTCAAAGAAATACGGAAGTCTCCATGCGAAGGATATAAGTCTTGCGGAAAATGCGCTGCAACTGGCCTTGTCCGGCATCAAACGGCTGGCTAAGGACAGTTACGAATGTGGCATATTAAAAGAGAATCATATCTGCAGCCAATGGTCGTTCTTGGCCGATCTGCATCTCGACTGGCCTTTTGGCATGAAGGCGCGAGATGGAGCGGCGTGGTATGAACGCCCCGTTATATGTGTCTGGAACAATGGATATTCAAATGACGGGGGGAATGGATGCCATTCCAGCTACTGCTCAAAGATATACAGTCTGCCTGATGGCAGGGAACTTGATATGGTAGACTTCTTCTCCGCTGACAAGCTGAAAGATCTGTCGTCATTTGTCACGAAACGGCTTTGTAGGGAACTGCTTGAACCGAAGGAGGCGGAGGAAATGTCTAAAAATCCTCTTGACCTCGATGAAGCGTATATGCTGGTATCCATGGATGGCGTGAAATGGACATGGGATCCGTATTCAATCCTTCCGGGATGCTATGGTACGCCATCTGTTTTTATCAAGTGGAATGAGCTTGAAGATTTTAAGTAGAGGATGTGATATTATGCATGATAGGAACTGCATATTTCCTTTGACTGAAGCGGACAACGAAGACGATCTGGCAGAGATGTTCGTGAAGTTCCGGGTGCCGTATGCCGCGGAGATGGCGGACAGGGATGTTGACGTCATCGAACGCGTTCCGGCGTGGCTGCCGAAAATTGGCGGCATGACAATTGAGCAAGTGTCGCCATACGAGGTGTTGTTGCACCGCGTGCCGCGGACATGGGCTGGTGAAATAAGGGCTAAGGTCAAGGCTAAGGTCGTGGACGAGCTTGGCTGGCGGGAAGAGCCGGGCCATGTCGTAAGTATCGGCTTTGTTACCGACCCGCCTCCTGAATATCCCAACACAAGGACACCTACGTTCTTCCGGGAGCCGCGATGCATGTACACGGTAAAGACACCGGGCTATGTACGCCTGGGCGACGGCATGCCGATCGCGGCGTTGATCGACGGAACATTCCTCGGTGGGAAGGTCGTCCTTTATCTTCATGGCAATAACGAAGACATCTACGAGGCGCGTGAGAGCCTGAAACCGTTCATGCCGCCGGCATGCAATCTCGCCCTGGCGGCGTATCGCGGCTACGGGCTGTCGTTTGGAGGCGCCTCGGAATCTGGGTGCTATGAAAGTGCGCACGCACTTTACGACTGGATTCACGAAGAGCTTGGCTACAAGCCAGAGGACATCTTGATCGTCGGATACTCGCTTGGTTCGTCGGTCGCGCTGGAACTTGCGCAGACATGTGCTGCCAGTGCCGTCCTGTTGCTCGCCCCATTTTATTCCGGCTGGCAGGCGATGATGGATTGGTACGCGGGGAATGCCCTTGATATGCGAGGGAGGGCTCCATTCCCCAGCGACGAGATGATCCGGAACGTGAAGTGTCCGATTGCCGTCATCCACGGAGAAAAGGACGAGACATGCCTGTGCGTACGCGGACGCGAGCTCTACGAATCCGCTCCGAACAAGGCGGGCTTCACGCTTGTCCCCAGTGCCGGGCATTGCGATCTTCTCGCACGGCTTGGGTCGGTTCGTTTCCGTGAAATCGTTTCGAGGCTTTTGGCACTTTAAGGATGAGGGCGTGCCGATCTACGTGGTCGGTCTTTCCTTCGACTCGAAGACGCGCCTCCTCGCAGACGCCCGGGCATGCGCCCTCCACTGACCCAACCGTCAGAGCCGAGCGGCATAAATTCCACCTTGCATTCCGCGCGTGTAAATGCAAAAATACCCGTGCACGATTCCTCCGCGTGCGGAGCATGACGGTGGACCCTCTGCCGGGTGGCTGGATCATCGGCAGGACATCGAAGGGGGCTGGCGGATACTTGCTTTGACGATATGAAACCAAGTGAAGATTCCTTGACGTTGACGCGCAAGTCGTTTCTGGGACTGGGGGCGGCGTTCTGTCTGTCCCGCGCCCAGGCTGTCGAAGGCGTGAAGAAGAAGGCGAACCTCCGCGTGGGCCTGCTGGCGGACATCCATTTCGACTTGGCGAAGGACACGTCCGTTCATTTCGAGACGGCGCTGCGCGACTTCGACCGGCGGAAATGCGACGCGGTGCTGATCTGCGGCGACCTGGCGCAGAATGGCGTCGAGCAGCAGCTGCTGCAGGTGGGCGAGACCTGGCGGAAGGTCTTCCCCGGCAATCGTCGCGGCGACGGTGCGCCCATCGTCAAGCTCTTCCACTACGGCGACCACAACACGGGCGGCTATGCCCATACGAAGGAATTCTTCCATTCCGGCGAACGGCTGATGAAGGCCTATGGCTGTTCATACGAGGAGGTCGTGGCGTCGTGCATCCGGAATCACCGGGCCGAGACGTGGAAGAAGGCCTTTGACGAGGACTTCGCGCCCATCATCCGCAAGACGGTGAAGGGGTACGATTTCATCCTGGCGAATTTCACCAGCGGCGAGCCGGGCAATCGAGGCGGCAACAACACGCCCGGCCTCGAGGATTTCCTCAAGACGGCGAAGCTGGATCCGGCGAAGCCGTTCTTCTTCTCGCAGCATCGGGCGTTTCGCGGGACGATCGGGGAGAAGGACATCGGCGGGCAGGACGACGGACGTTCGACGCAGGCGCTCTCCGCCTTCCCGAACTGCCTGGCGTTCTGCGGACATCTTCATCGGAACTTCAACGACGAGAAGATGATCTGGCAGGGCGGCTTCACGGCCATCCACGTGCCGACGCTCCGCGACGTCTACGCCGAGCCGGATCGCGAGAACACCGTGCCGCCCAAGGCCCGGGCTGCACAGGATACGCGCGTGCGCGAGATGCGTTCGATTCTGCAGACTCCCTCGTGGCAATGCGGCGTGATGGAGGTCTTCGACGATCGCATCGTCGTCGAACGGCGCGTCGCCGACACCGGGGCGGAACTGGCGCCGGCGTGGGTGATTCCGCTGGAGGAGACCGTGCGGCCCTATACGCCGGAGAACCGTCTGGCGGTTGCGGTGCGACCGGCGTTCCCCGTGGACGCCCGCGTGACGGTGGTGACGCGGAAGGGACGGAACCGGGCCCGCCGGGAACACGACCAGGTGGTCGTCACCTTCCCGCCCGCCCGGGCAACGGCCACGACGCCGCGGGCCTACGACTATCTGGTGACGGCGGAGGTCCGGGAGAAGGGCGTGTGGAAGCCCCTGCTGGCGCGCGCGGTGTTCTCCCCGGGCTGCTATCGCCCCGATGCGGAGGAGACCGTGCCGGCGACATGCGTCTTCGCGGCGGCGGAACTTGGTCCCGCCTCGAAGGAGGATCTTCGCTTTTCCGTTGTTCCCCGTGATTCCTTCGGCCGTGCGGGGAAGGCTCTGCAGAGTTGAGTTCGGTCATCGAAGGGCGAGAGCGCAGGAGAAAGGACTGATTGGGCATGAACTGGAGACTGGGGATTGTCGGGATGCTGGGCGCGTGGAGCGTGATGGCGGCGTCATGGGCGGTGGAGCCGCCGAAGTTCGAGACGGCGGCGGGCGACTTCCGCGAAGGGGTGCCGATGTGGCACATCCAGGGCATGGCCGTCGGCGAGGACGCCGTCTACATGTGCGAGGGCAAGGCGCTCTTCAAGTTCGATCTCGCGACGGGGCGTCGGCTGAAGGCGGTGAAGGTTCCGCTTCATTCGGGCGACATCTGCCTCAGTGACGGCAAGATCTACTGCGCGGTCGCCTACGGCGTCTCGGCGGGCGAGCACAAGGCGACCGAGCACGGTCGCATCATGGTCTACGACACGGACCTCAATTTCCTCGCCGAGAAGCGCTATCCGACGCTTTTCGACGGCATCACGGCGCTGGACGGGGTCCTTTACGTCGGCGTGGGGACAATGGACCGCACGCCCCATCGCGGCTGCAGGATCCTGCGGGCCGACCAGAAGACGCTCGAGCAGATTGACATCGTCGAGATCGACCCCGGCTTCGAGATCGAGTACGGCGTGCAGGACATGGCGACGGACGGTCGGCAGATATTCCTCTCGTTCTACGCCTGGAAGAGCCGTCACGCCATGGCCGTCTGCACGAAGGACCTCAAGGTCGTCTCGGCCCAGCCGTTCTGGATGGGCCATGGGTTCGATTTTCTTCCCAGGCGCTTCGATCAACCCGGTTGCCGCGTGGTCGCGAAGCTCGAATGCTTCCGGGCCGATGCAAAGGCGCCGCCGACCAACCCCCACGGCCTCGACATCCGCAGCCGTTTCGTCTACCACACGTGGGACGGCAGGGATCTGAAGCTCCTGCCGGCGAAGAAGTGAGGGCGGAGCGGATTCAACGCCTGTCGTGTTTCCGACGCAGGACCGACCGACGGGCTGGCATGGCGGTGCGTCGGAAGAGCCGGAATCCCGTTCCCCCTCTTCAAGGTACCTTTGGATGTTTTTAATGCGTCAGCCCCGCCCGTCCCGCCGGGACGGCGGCGCAGGGCGGCATTTTATGGTAGACTATACGCAATCATTTCAATGAAAGGCCGCCGTTCAGACTATGAAACAGGACATGATCGTACTTCTTGACCTTGGGTCGACGCAGAACACTGTGCTGGCTCGCGCCATCCGCGCGCTGGGCGTCTACTCGGAGATCCACCCCCACGACATCACGCCCGCGCAGCTCAGGGCGCTGCCGAACGTGAAGGGCATCGTGCTCTTCGGCGGCGAGAATCGCTGCGTGGACGGTGTGGACGTGGACGTCGATCCGGCGCTCTACGACCTCGGCCTCCCCGTCTTCGCGATCGACCATCCTGCGGCGAAGTGCGAGAACCTTCCGGCGATGCCGGACGAGGCGTGGCTGCGGAAATGGCTGTTCGAGACGTGCCATGCCGAGGCCAACTGGAACATGAAGAACTTCATCGCCGACCAGATCGAGCGCGTGCGGGCGCAGGTCGGGAAGGGCAAGGTGCTGCTCGCGCTCTCCGGCGGCGTCGACTCGTCCGTCGTCGCGGCACTCCTCGTCAAGGCCGTCGGGAAACAGCTCACGTGCGTCCACGTCAACCACGGCCTCATGCGGAAGGACGAGAGCGAGCTGGTCTGCAAGGTGTTCGGCGCGCACCTGGGCGCGAACCTCGTCTACTGCGACTGCACGGACCGCTTCCTCGACAAGCTCGCGGGCGTGGCGGACCCCGAGGCGAAGCGCAAGATCATCGGAAGCGAGTTCATCCGCGTCTTCGAGGAGGAGGCGCGCAAGCTCGACGGCATCGCGTTTCTCGGCCAGGGCACGATCTATCCCGACATCGTGGAGAGCGGCACGAAGACCGCGAAGATGGTGAAGAGCCACCACAACGTGGGCGGCCTGCCGCCGGACCTCCAGTTCAAGCTCGTGGAACCGCTGCTGCAGCTCTTCAAGGACGAGGTGCGCGCGTGCGGCGTGGAGCTGGGGCTACCGCCGGAGATGGTCTACCGCCAGCCGTTCCCGGGACCGGGGCTCGGCGTGCGGTGCCTCGGCGCGATCACGCGCGACCGTCTCGCGGCGCTGCGCGCGTCCGACGCGATCCTCCGCGAGGAGATCGAGAAGGCGGGGCTCGGGATCTGGCAGTACTTCACGGTGATTCCCGACACGCGCGCGACGGGCGTGAAGCACAACGCGCGCGCCTGGGACTGGCCCGTCATCATCCGCTGCGTGAACACGGTGGACGCGATGACGGCCGAGGTGCCGGAGGTCCCCTGGCCCGTTCTGCGGCGGATCACGGACCGCATCCTCGCCGAGGTGCCCGGCGTCTGCCGCGTGTGCTATGAGCTGAGCCCGAAGCCCTGCGCCACCATCGAGTGGGAATAAGCGGAACAGAATCACGTTTGTAGCCCCGTTCTGCGTATCTCATCTGCGTTCTGCGTTGAGCGTTTAACAATGAGAATGAGAATCGGGGACTGAAGGAAATGGGATGGTTTGAGAAGAAGGACGAGAAGGCGAAGATCCCGCCGACGAAGGCGCCGTGGCAGGTCTGCCCGCGCTGCCGGCGCTACGTCGCGAAGGACGCCTGGAAGGCGAACAACTGCATCTGCCCGGAATGAAACTACCACGGGCGGCTTGGCGCGCGGGCGCGCATCGCGCAGCTCGCGGACGCGGGCTCGTTCGTCGAGGCGTTCCGCGACGCGGCGTACGACGGCATGGCGAAGGTCGATCTGCGGCGGCCGGTGTGGTGCGCCTTCCTCGTGGCGGTGGCGGCCGTCGGGCTCGTGGGGATCGTCTACGCGCCGCAGTACACGTACCCGCTCCTCTGGATCTCCCCGGCGCTCGTCGAGGACGCCTCCATTTTTTAGCTGATCAGTCAATCGGGTGCGTTGTGGCATTTGCAGTCATTGACTCGGAATGGCGCAAGCGTAGATGCGCCTGCGGCGAAGCCGTCAGGTTGCCCGACGAGCTTGGAAGTTTGATGGTATGATGGCATTTTTCGGCGCGCGGCGTCAATGGCTTGCCTCCATGAGCCGAAGGTCGAGCCAGGAGGCTTCTGTTCGATCCCCGTCGAGAAGCGGGACGTGAACCTTGATCGGGCGTGCATCGTTATCTCTTGTACAAGAGAGGAGCGAACATACGATATGAAAAGAAAGCTGGCTGTCGGTTGGTTTGACAACGAATCCTTTGTCGGTTCGTGTGCGGATCATGTTTCACGGATCAAGGAGGTCTTCTTTGCGTGGCCGGGCGTGACCGCCAGTCGTCCGATGGACGACTGGACGCCTGCGCGGCGTTCTCGGATTGTCTCGGATCTCCGCTGGGCGCGGGAGAACGGTATTGAACTTGACGCGATCTTCAACGCAAACTGCTATGGGGACATCGCGATTTCCGAGACGCTCGCCGACCACGTGACGACGATGCTGAAGGAAATGGATGCCGACGGACTCTTCCCCGAACATTTGACCACGACCTCGCCGTTCATCGCCACCGTTGTCCGGCAGCGTTTCCCGTCCGTCAAGATCCGCTTCAGCATCAACATGGACATCAACAGTGAAATCGCCCTCAAGTACGTGGACGACCTGTATGATGAATTCTATGCGGGGCGAAACGACCATCGGCGGCTCGACTATGTAAGACGCATGGGGGCCTGGGCCCGTGAACACGGAAAGATGATGGGCATCCAGGCGAATCCGGGGTGTCTGCGAAACTGTCCGTTCCACCAGTTCCACAACAACCTCCACGGCCACAACCGGATGGGGCAGTCGGCCGCCGGCGAGAAGTTCGGCTTCTCGGTCTTCCGCTGCCGGACGAATTTCGAGCGAGGCCACTATGAGGATTTCCTCCGTGCGATCTGGATACGCCCAGAGGATTTGCCGCTCTACGAACCGCATGTCGGCGTCGTCAAGCTGGCGACGCGGCGGCATCCGAATCCGGCGAGGATCGTCTCGGCATACGCGACAGGCTCATACGATGGCGACCTGGCGGAGATCATGGATCCCTGCTACACGTTCCCGATGATCATCGACAATCAACGGCTGGGCGCTTCGCCGCTTTGGCCCGAGGTCCGCGACTGCCGAGAAGCCGACAACTGCACGAACTGCGGGAAGTGCTCCGCCCTGCTGAAGGCCTGCGCCCGCGAGAGGAGCGACACCGCAGCGGGCATGACGACGGAATTCGTACGATTCTTCAAGGGATGACGCCTGACGGCAAAAGGACGGCTTCTGTGGCGGCGGCACACGGGCGGGGCGGCCCTCTTTGTCCGCCGTCTCCTCGTCGTAGTCGTCAAACCACCGCTTGAGCTCCTCCGGCGTGACGTCCGGCGGCAGCTCGTCCGCATAGATCGACTCGAGCATCGCCCGGACCTCCTCCCAGGGCTGGCCGAACATGGCTTCGTACATCCTGCGGCATCGCTCGCCGTCCTCACCCGCGTCGTTCACCGCCAGCGTATAGCTGCTCCACTTCCAGCGC
>JAEDMN010000141.1 GCA_016302985.1 Kiritimatiellia bacterium
GGATCTCGGCGACGTCCAGTCGCAGCTCGAGCAGAACCTGCAGCGCCTCAAGTGCGGGGCGCTCGTCCAGACGCCCGGCTTCGACGTCTCGAGCAAGGCGTCGAAGGTGATGGTCGGCAACGCGAGGATCACGGTCCGCGCGGTCGAGAACGTGGTCGACAACCGCAGGCGCCCCGACTGCGGGACCGCACAGGACGCCGCCGAGGCCGCCGCGTGGGCGCTCAACCTCGCCAGCGTCCCGGGCGTCGGCACGCTCGTCGTGAAGTCGGTCGACTCCTCCCTGCCGGACCAGAGGACGCTCGCCTACGACGTGCGCCTCGAGGTGCAGACGACCCTCGCGGGTCCGGCGTGAGGCCGTGACGCGCGGAAACTTCACCATTGCAAACGGAAAGGAGGATGCGGTATAATGCTCCCGTCATGAACGCGAAGACGAACGAGATCATCTGCAAGCTGCTGGACGTGTTTCAAGTCACGTACATCGTCGGCCTGTCTCTCTTCGCGATCTGGTTCTTCTACCAGCTTCTGACGACGGATTAGCGTTTCCGCAGCCTTGATGGCTGAGGATAACAACATCGACATCGCGGTCGGCGTCCGGTCCGAGAAGGCCGAGAAGGGCCTGAGCCGCGTCGAGGGGAGCCTGACGGCCCTCGACTCCACCGGGAAGAAGACGACCGGCCATCTCGTCGCATACTTCCAGAACGTCCGCAGCGCCATCCAGAAGGTCCAGGAGGTCATGTCCACCGTGTCGTTCTTCACGATGTGGATCAATGCGACCGGAGACCTCATCAACAAGTTCAAGGAGTGGCGCCGGCACGCGCAGGAGGTCCGCGAGGAGCACGAACGGCTCGTCCGGGCCGTCGCGGCGAAGAAGCTCGAGGAGGCCGTCGCGGCCGACGTCGAGGCCTACAGGAAGCTCGTGCAGGCCATCTCGGAGGCAGAATCCGCCGCGAACCGTCTGAACTCGCTCGCGGACCGCAGGACGGGCATGCTCCGGAACATCGAGAACGAGCAGATCAACGCCGACGAGGCGCGGGCGCTCGCGGCCGTGTCGGACGACGACCCGGACGCGGAGGCGAAGCGGACGAAGATCCGGAACGGCTTCGCGGTCCGGCGCGCCGAGATCCGGGCCGGACGGGCCGAGGAGGACGCGCGCAAGGCTCACGGCCGGCTATATGATTCCGCGGCCCAGAAGGACGCCGACGCCCAGACCCTCGAGGACCAGAACGAGAAGTTCAGGAACGGGGAGCTCGCGGGGGCGATCTCGGCCGAGGGCGACGCCAGGAAGCGGCTCGAGGCCGCGAAGGCCGGCACCATGACGACGCGCACGGTGTTCACCGGCGTGCACGGTCAATTCGGAACGGCTACCGGAACGAGGACGGAGACCGTCCGCACGGTCGACCCGAAGGCTGTCGAGAAGGCGCAGCAGGAATACGACGCTGCGCTCGCGACCATGAACAAGCTCCAGGACCAGTACGACGCCCGCGCAAAGCAGATCGCCGGCATGCGGAAGGACGCCAACGGGCTCCGCGAGGAGGCCGGAATCGCCTCGCTGGGCGGGGTTGCCGAGAAGAGCGCCCTCGAGGCGGCTCGCATCACGGCCTCCCGGTCCGACGCCACTGCCGACAGGTCCGTCGAGAAGCGCCGCGCCGAAGAAGAGGAGCGTGCGCGCAAGCTGGCCGACGAGCGTGCATCGCTCGTCGCGCAGCAGGGCCAGCTCCGAACGCAGATGACGGAAGCCCAGCGCGCCCGGGGGCTGGCGCTGGACCAGCTCGGAGGCGCGTGGGCGTCGTACGACCAGAACTCCGGTTCGACGCCGGCGGAGATGCAGCGCCGCTACAACGCCGCGGTGCGCGCGGAGAGCGCGGCCGAGAAGGCGCTCAAGCAGGCGGATTCGACGATCGAGAAGACGGCGCGCCAGATGGAGCTCGTCTCCGAGAAGCTGTCCAAGCTCAATGCGGCGATGAGCCGCCAGAACGTGAAGAACGACGAGACATGACCGCGGAAGAAATCAAGTCAATCCCCGCCAGGAGCGGGTCGCCGTTCACGTTCACAGTGGACGGCAGCGCGTTCAACCCTCCCGCCGGAGCCACCCTGCGCTTCGCCTCGATGGACGTCGACACGCTCGTCCTGCCGGGCCTGCCCGTCGGCCTCGTATCGCGCGGCAGCGTGGTGACCGTCAGCTACAACGGCGTCATCGTCTTCAGGGGGAAGCCGACATCCCGCGTCGAGCGCTGGGGACGTGGCGACACGCACTACGAGGACGTCACGTTCGAGGGGCCTTGGGGCAACCTTGCGAGATGCGTGTTCCAGCAGGAATGGTCGGTTAGGTCCGTGCGGGAAGACGGCACGCCCGTCACGATGGGCATGTCGACGTCCAGGATCGTCCTCAACGTCGACGAACTCGGGGAACCGATCGACATGACCGAACAGCTGTGCGAGATCGCCGGGTTCGCGGCCGCGAAATGCGGCTTCTCGTACTCGAAGAGCGCAATCAGCGCGGGGGTGCAGGTCCTGCCCGCGGACGAGGCGCAGAACATCACATGCGCGGCCGCCATCATCCGCACGCTCAGGTTCTTCCCGAAGATGGTGGCGAGATTCGACTACTCCAAGACCACGCCCGTGCTGCACATCGGCATGCCGGAAGCCACCACCGCGTCCTGGTGCGAAGGCGCGAAGGTGCTCTCGAGGACGCTGTCCAGGACGGACCATCCGATCGTCGGCGTTCGGATCTCCACGTCCCCGGGGTTTGTCAGGATCACGGCCGGAGGCCAGGAATTCGACACGCGCAAGCTCGACACCCAGAGCGCCGGAGACACCGATTCAATCGACTGCCTACACGTGTACCTTCCGCTTGAGAAAGGCGGCGGCTCGAACGAATACGAGACGCTCGACTGCAACGGACACGTGAAGGACTTCTGGGACGTGACGTCCTGCAAGGACAAGGTGTTCTTCTGGAAACAGTACCATCCGAGGCTGAAGGACGTACTGCAGAGCAACATCACGATTGACCCATCGAGCGTAAAGGTCGTGAACCCCCTCGACCCGGACGAGATCGTGACGCCCTTCAAGTACCTGACCGACCTGACAGTCGGCGAGCTCAGGCACTTCGGGAAGAACGCCGTAGCATGCCGCTTCTGCTGCAAGGTCAAGGTCGAGACGTCCGACGACATTGAGGAGGACATCCTGCTCACGATGGATTTCGTGACGACGGACGCCGTGCAGCGGACCTACACGCAGATGGTGTCGATGTCCAGCCAGGAGGGCGAGACGCTTCCGGAAGGTCTCGCGTCCGCCCTGCTCGCGCAGCGCGCCGGGGAGCTGGAGTCCGAAGACCTCGTGGTCCGTCTCGGAGGCACCCTTCCGACCATTGGAGACTCCAAGGACGGACTCTTCCTGCAGAGCATGGAGGTCAACTGCAACGAACTCACGGCCGATCTCCACTTCGGCCACCCGAGCTACCTGAGCGCCGAGGAGATGCGGGACCTGCTGAACGGTTTCAGATCCCGGTCGATGACGACGTCCCAGATTTCCCGAGACAATCCAGGCACGGAAGGCGGCGAGGTGTCCGCATCCACCGGGATCCAGCCACTCAGTTCCACTGAATTCTGTCCAGGGAAGAAGAACAAGACGACCGTGAAGCAGTCGAAGGGTGGAGGGGGGTCGAGCATCACGATGGACGCGTCCGGAGGCGGCGGGAGCATCGACCTCAAGACCTCCGCGCTGCAGGGCGGCGAGACCGTATCCGTGCACACCCTCACGTACACGGACAGGGACGGCGCCACGCATACCTACAAGGTCCTCGCGGACAAGGACATCGAGATCGAGGGCGGCGGCGGAGAAGGCGATCCGCCGCCAACCGGCGCCAGGATCGTGAAGGACATCGAGGTGGTTGCAGCCGACGACATATACGGCAACGCGATGATCCGCATCACCTACTCGGACGAGACGACCAAGGAAATCGCGATCACGTCCGCCGAAGACGCGAACGTAAAGTCGAGGGCCGTCGACGGCAACCTCGAGCTGGGGGTGTACTACACATGATCGCGTCCGCACAGGAGTACATGTTCGTCAGCTTCGGCGCGGGAATCGAGGTGGACGGCGACATCATGCCGAAGCGGGCCGACAAGTCCCTCCTGCGCGGAGTGGACGCGGGTTTCCTGCGCGAAGCCTACGAGGAACGCGACGTGGCTTCAGGCGGAAACCGTGCGAGTCCGCTTGAATTAAACGGGAAAGTAAGCTCGAGCTGGCTGTGGACCGTCGCAAACGGATACGAGGCTCTTGTGAGCCGGACCGTCGGCAATGGTTCCGGACGGTTCGTAAGGCCCGTCCAGCTGTCCGCCAGGCTGGCGACATCCTACCTGCCAATTTCCGACTACGGCATGGACTTCCCCGTCTCGTCGCTGACATCCAACAAGGCGGCGTTTGACTATGGGGCAAGAATCGGAGGAGATTCGGTCCTGGCCCTTTTCACGGACGCGCAGGCGCTGAGGACATTCATGCTGGCCACTACGTCCGAATGGCAGACCTGGACCATGTCGACGCAGGGGGACGCGTCGGCCGTGAGCGGCTACAACTCCTCATGCCTTTTCGTCTGGAGGTCCGTATACAAAGGGACCGGCGGGGTCTCGACCGGCAGTAAAAACGTAGCTGGCGGATCACTGACATTCATGGTGCCCGCAGCCGATCTCGTAGGCCGGTGCACCATCCTGATCCTCGCGACCGTGTATAGATCGCCAGCCGATGCGCCGAACACGAAGATGAGTTCCTGCTGGATCCCGCTCGAGGCGTCACGGTCTGGAGATGCGTACACCGTCGGAGCCACCGCCCTCTACTCTGCGGCTATGACGGCGATGCAGGTAACCGGCCTCTCCCGACCTTCACCTCCAACCGCCTCGACATTTTCTGACACAGCGGAATTGACCGTGAGGGCGGACCGCGCCTACGCCGTCTGCACCCTCACCGACCACACGAATCAGGAGTCATGACATCATGAGATGCCCCACCCTCGCCATCCTCGCCCTGTTCACTCTTCACTCTTCACTCGTCACTCTCCCCGCCGCAGTCCCCCTCCGCTGGACGGTCGAGACTTCGCGCGCCCAGGTGGCGCAGTTCGAGGCCTACCGCGGCGAGACGCTCGACCTCGAGGCCGAGATGAAGAGCTACGGCAGGCCCCTTGCAACGCCCGTGCAGCCGAGCCTCTACTGGCAGACGAACGGCATGGGAGCTGCCTGGTGGACGGCCCCCGCCACCGCGTCCGGGAACGTCCTCCGCGCCACCTGGAGCCCCACGAACGACTGCGGCGGCACGGTCTACAGCTGCTTCATCGGCGGTCCCGACGCCACCTACCGCGCGGCCTTCCGCCTGCGGATGCTGCCCTCCCCGGGCTACACGCCGAACCACCTCCCCCTCCCGACCGTAAAAGACGAGAGCGACCCCGTCTTCAGCGCCTGGCTCGCCACCAACTGGCCCATCACCAAATGGACCATCACCGACGGGACCAACACCATCACGGCGGCCGGCGACGCCACCTCCGCGGGGATCGGCAAGGGGTACTGGATGGTAAGGCTCATCCCGGACGGGGAGTGGCGCAGGCTCGTCCCGGTCCTGGGATCCGACGGCGTGCTGTGGCGCGACTCCGCGTCCAATTCGTATGTGGCTAATGGATTGCTTGGCGCCCCGGACGGGATGTGGGCGGTATCCGTGGACGACTTGTCGCGTATACTCTATATCCCGGCGGAGAGATACGACGGCTTCTCGGACTCCAATGCGGAGGGGCACTATGTGCCCGACCGCAAGACCCTCGCCACCGTCGACCAGATCCCGACAACGCCCGAACAGGTCGGCGCCGCTCCTGCGTCACTGGCTGAGACCGTGCACGCCTGGCAGACATACTGGGGCGGCGACGACGTCCGCATCACCGTCACGAACTACTACGGCTCGATTGACCTCCCGGCGGTCTACATCGAGCAGAAGATGGATGCGGACGACGACCACTCCGAAAACTGGTTCAAGATAATCTGGGACGAAAGAACGAGGTGGAATGCGTTCCTGTCCGACTACGCGGCCGTGACGAACGAGGTCGCGCAGAACAAGGCCGACCGCGCATGGGGCGTCTACGACTCGTCCAGCGGAGAGTATTCCCCGGACGGCCTGCTCCAGCTCAGTCAGGACCAGATCGTGATCGCGTCCGGCATGGCCTACCAGAAGACCGTCACGGCCGGCGGCTGCTCGGTGTGGGTGCTGAAGTCCACGACCCCGACGACCGTCTCGGGCGAGCTCGAGAACGGGTACTTCAGAATCCAGGACGGAGACGGCAACCCGCTCTTCGAGATCGTGAAGGGGGACAAGCGCGTGGTCGGAGCCGTCGCGACGGACGTCCAGGCGTCCGGTGGCGCCATGACCGTCAGATACAACTCCGTGAGCGACGAGCATCCGACCATGGAGGTCTGCACCGACCTCAGGACGGCCGACTGGCAGACAGAGGACGCCTGCACGGTTGCGCGCGTCACCTGGAGCGGTTCCTCCGGCGCCTGGGTCGCGACTGTCACGCCTGTAGGAGCGCCGAGTGCCATGTTCGCGAAGGCGTCCTACGAGGCCGGCGGAAACACGTACATCCGAAACCACGTCGCGTCCTCTCTTGACAAGGTGGTCGTAGGTGGGACCGAGTACACGGTCACGGTGCAGACCGTCAACGGCAAGAAGCTCCTGGTGCTCGAATGAACGACCTCGTCGCCATCTACCAGCATGCGCTCGTCACCGGGTGCGCGTGCGCACTCGCGGCGCTGGCTCTCGTCGCGCTGCTGCACGTCTTAGGCCGCAGCATGCACGTCGTCCGCATGGCGCTGTCCGCTCGCGAGCTCATCGTGTTCGGAGCCCTCGCCGGCGTCTGCTGCTGGGCCGCGCAGAAGCAGCTCGTCACGTTCCCGCGCACGGATCCGACGCAGGCCTACCTCGTCGACAACGGCTCATGGGTCGAAGGCGACCTCGTCCACGTGGACTACCGCACGATCATCGTCCCGTCCAGCGCGTCCCTTTTAGTCGACCGGCGCCCGCTCTCGTCCACGTCCGACGCGGACTGGGTCAACCACCTTGCCACCACCATCGGCGAGTTCCGGCCGCCCGTCGAGTTCGAGTTCGCCGGAGCCACCAACTACAGATGGATCGTCTACACGACGTGGACGCCCGGCCCGGCCGTGCAGACCAACGGCGTCTGGCACGCCAACTGGGCCCGTGACCGCAGGACCGGCGCCCACATAATCCCCCTGCGGACCGCCGTGCGCGTGGACGGCGCAACGATTGCCACGCCAAAGGCAAAGGAGGACGCACGAGATGAGTAGGTTGTTTCTAGCCGCAGTGATGGCCGTAGGCATGGCCATGGGTGACATCCCGGCGGACTATGTCGAGGGAGAGCGTTCCGCAGACCTGATCACGCCCGAGGTGCAGGCTGCCGCGAGCGCAATGATGGGGAAGGACAACGCCAGGGCGTTCCTCCATGCCATGCGCCTCAACATGCTCAAATACGACGCGGACATGCAGACCAAGACGGGCCGGAGCGCATGGCATGGCCGCTTAATCCGCGAGGAGGTGTCGACTGACGAGATGGCAAAGGTCGAGGTGTACAGCAACACCGTGGACGGTACGGTGTGGCGCTACAAGTCGCCCTTCAAGCCCAAGCCCATGGTGAAGCCGTCCCATAGGAAGACGACCTACACGACGAATGGCGTGCCGGCCAGACTCGCCGCCGCCCGCGCACGGCGCGCCGCGGAACTCGATGCCGGCACGGTCACGATCACCGTCGAGACGACGGCAAACGCCCCCGAGGATTCCGATGAGCCTCCGCCAGCCGGTCATTGACATCAGCCAGGACGGATCATGCGCGACCGTGATCGAAGCGTACCACGTCAAGGCGTGGCCGTTCGAGATCTGGATCGACGCCGGCTTCGTCTACGACGGAGCTTCCATACCTGAAATGGTCCGGCCCTACATCGGAGGGCCATGGGACCCGCGCAGGCTCCCGGCGGCGACCGTGCACGACTGGCTCTACGCCTCGCACGTGCTGCCGAAGTGGCTCGCAGACCTCGTATTCCTGTGGATGCTCGTACTGAATGGACACGGGATATTGCGCTCGCTGGCCGATTGGTGGGCCGTGTCGAGGTTCGGTCATGCCGCGTGGTACTCGCACGACAAGGCCGAGCAGTTCGACGCCGTCTACATGGGCCAAATCACCTTCTTCTAACCAACAAGACACACACACAAACAAGGAAAAAGCAAATGCGCAAGATGCTCATGCTCTGCGCCCTCGCGGCGCTCTCCGCAGTCTTCACCGGCTGCACGTCCTCCACCCGCATCGAGTGGGGTGGAAAGATGGCCATCCGCCAGCCGGACGGCACCGTCCTCGTCGACGCCAACGGCACTCCCCACTACGAGAGCGAGCGGAACGTCTACAAGGACTCCAACTGGCTCACGAAGCGCGAGGAGCGAGACGTCAAGGTCAAGGTCAACGCGGACGGGTCCTACGAGGCCGGCATCGGCAGCCGCGTCAACGACGTCAGCACCAACGGCATCGCCATGGTGACCGGCGGC
>JAEDMN010000142.1 GCA_016302985.1 Kiritimatiellia bacterium
TCACCTGACATAGAACACGAGTCCCGCGCGGGAGATGGAGATGCCCGTCTGGGACATGCTGAGCGCGAAGTTGTTCGGGACGTTCGCGACGGACGGCTTGCCGACGATCGACGTCGCCTCGCAGATGCGGAGCACCTTCGCCTTCTCGAGGTTCGCGGTGTCGGCGAGCTCGAACGTGATCTTCGAGGCGTCGAGCGTGCCGTTGACGACGAGCTTGTCGCACGCGCCGGACGCGTCCACGTCGATCACGACGCGGCCCGTCAGCGGGACGTCCGTCAGCGTGAGCGTGCCGACCGTCCCGACGCCCGCCGGGTAGACGGCCTCCGTCACCGCGAGGGAGCCGCTCTTCACCTTGCCCGTGCCGAGCAGCGCCGTCGCCGTCTGGCTGTTACCGCCGAGGTCGAGCACGCCGTCCGCGTCCACGCGCAGGAACTGGTCCGCCGGAAGGGAGGCGCCGCTCTCCACCGCGAGCGTGCCCGCCTTCACCGCCGTGCCGCAGGCGTACGTGTTCGCGCCGACCATCGTCAGCGTGCCGCTGCCGCTCTTCGCGAAGGCCTTCGCCGTGTTGAGCGCCGCGCCGGTGAGCGCGACGGGGGACTGGTTCGTGAGCGCCGTGAACGCGCCGGACATCGTCAGGCTCGCCGCGCCCGTGTCGAGCTCGCCACCGTTGACGCCGATCATCCGCGTGTTGACGCCGCTGAACAGCGTCGTGCTGCGCGGGTTGACGAAGACGAGCCTGCCGCCGTCGAAGACCATGTGGCAGTCGCGGCCGCTGGTGCCGGCGATCTGCTGCACGCGCGTCTCGCCGCCGAGCAGGCGGACGATGCCGCGCTGCTTCCAGTTCGGATCGAGGACCGTCTCGGCGGCCTGCCAGCCCGGCAGAATCATCAGGCCGTATGCCTCGGTGCCGTCCAGCAGGCCGCCGGAGACCTCGACCGTGCCGTTGCCCGCGTTGCCCGCGGTCATGGACTTGCCCGACGCCAGGACGAGCGTGCCGCCGGACAGGAGGAACTGCCCGGTGGTACCGCTGCATTCGCCGACGTTCACGTCGCCCGACGGCTTGACCGTGCCGCCCTTGAGGGAGATGCGCACGGGCATGTTCGTCGCGGAGTTCAAGTGGTCGCCACCCGCGCCGAACCTGGTGCAGGTGAGGAGCGTGTCGTCGCCCGAGATCTCGATGTTGTGCGCCATCGCCGTGACGTTGCCCGACACCTTGACCTGGGCGCCGCCCGTGATCGTCAGGCAGCTCTGGTTCACCACGTTCGTGCGCTTGAGGTCATGACCGGCCATGAGCGAGGCGGCGAAGGTCGCCTGCACGCCGTCGAGCACCATGCTGCCGTCCCAGCGCGTATAGGACCAGCCGATTCCCTCCTTCGTGAGCGTGCCGCCCTTGAAGACCAGCTTGGCGGCGTCCGTGCCGAGGTCGCCGGCCTCCACCTTCACGGTCGAGTTGGAGAAGACCAGCGTGCCCGCGTCGAGGGTGCCCGCGCCGGGGGTGCCGAAGCCCTTCTTCACGGTGACCTGGCAGCCCGTGTCCCAGAACAGCAGACCGCCGCGGGCCGAGTTGAAAAAGTCGACGGTGAGCGCGCTGCCCGGACCGAAGTAGGTAACAGCGGAGGGATCCGTACTGGCGATCCAGCCGTAGTTGGCCGAGCTGTTCGCGGGATAGGCGAGCGTGCCGCCCTGGCTGTAGAGCACCTGGAACGTGGACTGCGCCGGCATGTGCAGCGTGCCCGCGCCCTTCTTCGCGAGCGAGCCCTTGTCGGTGGACGGCGCGCCGTCCACCGTGTAGTCCACGCCGCCGTCGAGATAGGCGTGGCCCGCGTCGACGTAGACGTCCCACGCGACGAACGTCCCGTTGTTCAGCTCGACGGGGTTCACGAGATGGATGTCGTTTGCAAGCGTCGTCGTGTTGAGCGCCAGCATGCGGGGCAGGTCGGCGTTCGGCTTCAGCGCGCGCGCCGCGTCGTCGTAGAGGCGGACGGTCGTCGGCTGGACGGCCGCGACGAAGCCGGCCTCCGTGTTCTGCGGGAAGAAGATCTCGCCGGCACCCGTGCCGACCGCGTTCGTGACGAGGCCGCTGAGCGGCGCGAACTTGCCGGACCGCCACGTGCCGAAGGCCCCCTCCTTGCCGAGGCGCAGGTTGTCCGTCCAGGCGACGCCCTGCCCCCAGTCCGCGACGAGCGTGCCGTAGTCGACGCCGAACTGGCCGCCGAAGTCGTTGTGGCCCGTGAGTGTGAGCGTGCCGGAGCCGGTCTTCGGATTGCCGAAGAGGCCGGCCTCGACGTCGGCCGTCGTGAGGTCATCCGCGATCGTGACCGCGCCGACGATGTCGAGCGTCACGCGGGTCACCGTGCCCTGCACGCCCGGCAGCGCCTGCAGCGCGGTCACCTGGGCGGGCGACCAGTTGCCGCCGAGCTCGAGCGTCGCACCGGCCGCGAGGGAGAACGCGTGCGTCGCGAAGCCGGGCAGCGCGTCCGGACCCGGCGCGAAGACCGTGCCCGCCTCGATCGAGACGGGGCCAGGCAGGTACGTGTTGCCGGTGGACAGCGTGAGCTTGCCCGCGCCCTTCTTGACGAAGCCGCCGGACGTCGCGCCCTCCGGCGCGAGCATCGGCTTGCCGAGCGTGACGTCGAAGTCCTGCGTGTCGAACACAAGACCGCCGTCGCCCACGTACAGGCGTCCCTGGCCGCCGAAGAAGGTTCCGGCGCGGGACGTCTGGATCACGCCGCCGTTGCAGGTGAACGTACTGTCCGCACCCAGCAGCTGCACGTAGCCGAGGCTGGCCAGCGTCGCGCCGTCCGCCAGGATGAACGCGCCCTGGCCGTCCGCCTCGCCGTACCAGCCGCGGCAGGCGGCGACGTAGATGTAGGCGCCGTTGAAGTCGATGCGGGCGTTCGGGCCGGCGACGCGCGCCGTGGCGGTTCCGCGTTTCGGCACCGCGAAGCTCTTGCCGGCGGCCATGGTGATCGTGCCGCCCGTCATCTCGAAGGCGCCCTGCGCGTTCTTGACCTCGTTCACGACGATGTCCCCGCCGACAGAGAGGGTTCCGCCCGTCATGCGGAACGTGCCGGAGCTGTTGTCCCCGTAGGCGATGTTCAGCCTGCCGGCCGCCGTGATCGAGCCGCCGTTCTGCGTCATGGTTCCGCCGGAGCCCTTGTAGTAGCCGACCGTCACGTCGCTGCGCGAATTCAAGGTGCCGCCGTTCATCACGACCGTGTTGTCGCGGCGCGACTGGTTCACGCCCAGGCGGAAGGCCGCCACGTCGAACGCCGTCTCGGAGGTGATGGTCATGGGCTTCGCCGCGCCGTCGTTGACGCAGATCTCGTCCGCGGCGCCGGGCAGCTGGCCGCCGTTGTACCAGCTCGAACCGGCCATCGGGTCGGAGGACGCCGTGCCGATCCACCAGAACTGGGCGGCATAGCAGCCGAAGGACAGCGCCAGCGCGGGGAAAAACAGTCTCATTCTAGTCATGTTCAACCTTCAACTTTCAAACTTACCGCAGATAGAACACGAACCCGCCGCCGCGCGCGTTGCAGACCACCAGCTTGCCGTTCTTCACGGTCGCCGAGAACGCGTCCGCGTACTTCTCGACCATCTCGGCGTCGGCGTCGGCGATCTTCGCCGTGACCGGGATCCTCGCCGCGTCCTCGGCCGTGAGGCCGTAGGCGTCGCAGACGGAGACCTGGCCGAACGTCGGCTTGCCGGCGAGGTCGAGTTCGATCGCGCCCAGCCCCGCGAGGAAGTTCGCGTCCACGTTCTGGAACTGCGTTCCGAACGCGAGGCGGCTGCCGGGACCGGGAATGACGAGCGTTCCGCCGTCCATGCGGAAGCGGCCCTTCAGCGTGCCCGTGCCGGCGCCGTCCAGGCGGCCGCGGATCGGACAGTACCCGCGCGTGGCCGCGTTCTCGAGCACCGAGCCCGCGTTCAGCAGGATGTCGCCGCCCAGGCCCGCGCCCGCGTCGTTCGCGATGTCGAAGATGCTCGCGACGATGCGGAAGTTGCGCTCGTCGAAGCAGAGGGCGCGGCCGCCCGGGGCCTTCGCCGTGAGGCCGGCCTCGCGCCCGTCGTCGTCCTTCAGGCCGCTCGGGCCCCAGCCGCCCACACCGTCGCCCACGCGGATGTCGAAGGCGTGCCAGCCGGCGTCCAGTTCGACGGTCGCCGTCTTCAAGGCGTTCCAGATCGTGTTCGCGATGACCTTCCGGCCGTCGACACGCAGGTAGATGGTGTCGTCGTACTGGCCCTTGAACTCCCACGTGCCGGCCTTGTCGGCGTCCACCTTGAAGTAGCCGAGGAAGCGGCTGTCGCGGGACTTCATGATGGCGCTCAAGCTGTTGAGGCCCTGGAGGGAGTTCGTGATGCTGTCGCCCGCCGCGAAGGCGTTCGTGTAGGAGCCGAGGACCGGGTCCTCGTAGCCGACCTCCCACGTGGAGGAGACGTGCGGGCCGGCGCCGCGCTGCCAGCGCACGCCGACGATCGTGTTCGTCGGGGGACGCATCTTCAACGTGCTCGTGTCGAACTTCGTGTAGGTGGACGCGTTCTTGTCCGCGCCCGAAGCCGGCGCGAAGCGCGTCCAGCCGAGGCCCATCGCGTTGCTCCAGCCGTTCGCCGCCGCAGGCCCCTGCCCGCCAATACCGTCGCACGTCGCGATGCGGAAATCGTGCCAGCCCGCCGTCAGCTCGCGCGTGCCGGTCGCGACCGCGTTCCAGGTCGTGCTCAGCACGGTCTGCTGGCCGTCGATCTCGAAGTAGATGTTGTCGTCCCACGTGCCGGCGAAGTACCAGGTGCCCTCCTCGCCCTCGGGAACGAGGAACTGGCCGCGCCAGAGGAAGCCCG
Source organism: Kiritimatiellia bacterium (assembly GCA_016302985.1). Classification (GTDB taxonomy): domain Bacteria; phylum Verrucomicrobiota; class Kiritimatiellia; order RFP12; family UBA1067; genus RUG572. Next base: position 4,837 of record JAEDMN010000142.1, read on the forward strand.
CCATCTGCATCTTCTGGTTCTCGCCGCGCGCGCTGTGCAGCAGCGCGAGGTTGTCGACGCGCATCGCGAGCGGGCCGTCGTAGGCCTTCGCCTTCGTGTAGACGTTGCCCGGGAACATGTCGAACTCGACGAGACCGACGTCGCCCGCTTCCTGGACGTTCAGGTTCATCTTCGCGGACGCGTTCTCGGCGAGCTCGAGGCCGCCGCCGAAGCCGTTGAAGCCGGAGAGGTCAGCCGTGACGCCGGTCCCGACCGTCCACTTGCCGACCGGCATCGCCTGGACGTCGCTGGAGGTCTTGAACGTGCCGCTGCCCTTCAGCTCGACCTCGCTCGCGCCGCCGATCGCCGCCTTGAGGTTGACGGTCTTCCCATTGAGGTCGAACGTGACCTTGCCCGCGGAATGCGGGTTCGCACCGAACGCGATCTGCGGCCAGTCGTAAGGGTGGTTCCAGTCGGCGGTCGGACGCAGCGTGCCGTCCTCGAAGTCGTAGCTGGGACGGTCCGTGCGCGCGAGGGACGCACGCAGCGCGCCGGCGCCGACCTCGACCAGGGAACCGCCGGTCATCTTGAAGCACTCGTCGCCGTTCACGTAGTCGCGGGCGCCGTAGCTGTCGTCGCTGGCGAAGCTCGCGCGCGAGCCGATGCCCTTCACGCGGACCTCCGCGCCGTTCATCGCCGTCGCGTAGCCGTACGGGGCGTCCTTGCAGACGCGGAGGAAGGCATCGGGCAACGAGAACTTGGCGCCGTCGACCGTCAGCTGGAAGACGCCGTTCGCCTGGCCGCTCCACTGGCCCATCGCGAAGGCCTCGTTGCCGGAGCCCTCGACGCGCAGCTCGGTACCGGGCTCGAGGTAGAGGGACGCCGAGCGAGGACCCGTCGAGACGCCCATCCTCCAGTAGTTCGTCGCCACGATCTTCGACCCGTTCACGAGGCGGATGTGGCTCTGACCGGAGCCGTTGGCCTGCTGGACCTGCCCGACCGTCCAGTTCACGTGGTCGAGGAAGGTCGTGACGTTCGCCGTCTCGTGGTAGTCGATGACGTTCTGTGCCTTGCCGGCCGTCGAGCAGAAGAAGTGGTCCCAGCTGGCGCCGAGCGTGCCGTTGCCGCCGGCGCGCAGGTAGATGTGTCCCTTCGAATCGAGCGGGCTGCCGTCCAGTCCGACGAGGTTGGCGACTTGAGGATAGCCAGGCGCGTCGGGGCTGCCGAGGTCGATGCCGCCGCTGAAGTCGCACGTCATCGTGTCGATCTGGAAGCCGCCGGCCATGCGGAAGTTGACGCCCTCCGAGCGGTAGACGCCGTCGCCCGTCGTCGGGCCGGCGAGGTACGGGCCGTTGCCCGTGGCGAGCACGGTGCCGTTGTTCTCGAGCGGGCCGATGAGCATGCTGGCGCCGTTGCCGTTCAGCGTGAGCGTCGCGCCCGGACCGACCGTGGTCTTGCCGGTCTGGCGGCCGACCTTGGCGTCGGCCGTGTACGTGCCCGCGTCGCCGTCCGGGATGGTCACCGGCACCGGAATGTTGTCGTAGCGGTAGATGATGCGCCCACCGCCCGTGAGGGTGATGCCGCCCGGGACGTCCCACGTGATGTTCTCGTTCTCGACGGAGAACGCGCCGCCGTCTTTGACGACGATCTTCCCGACCTGGACCGTGTCGCCGCCGACGATGTTGAGGTAGTTCTTGTTGAGGATCGTGAGCGTCTTGCCCGGCCCCTTGATGGAGCCTTCCATCGCGACGCCGACGGAGGGACGGACGTCGATGCGGCCAGGGCCGCCGATCGTCGCGTCGTCCGTGAGCTCGACGCGGGAGAGGGCCGCGTTCCAGCCCGTGCCGCCGTTGACGAGCGCGCCGCTGCCGTCCGGGCCCGCGCCGGCGATCTTCACGATCGCGGAGCGCGTGCGGTTGTTCTTCGCGGCATCGGTCTGGTAAGTCTCGTACGTGTTGATGTCGAAGGCCGCGCCGTTCTCGACCGTGATCGTCGAGTCGACGCCGAACGGCGTCGCGCCGATCGTCGGACTCGTCGCGTCGAGCGTGAGGACGCCCGCCTTGACCGTGATCTCCGTGCCGTCCGAAAGGCCGGCGCCCGAGATCGTCAGCTTGCCCGCGCCCTGCTTGACGAGTGTCGGCGTCGTCAGCTTCGCCGCGCCGGCGAGGACGTAGTCGTCGTCCGCGTCGACCGTGACGCCCGCGGCCGAAACCGGCTGGTCCACGGCGACCGTCTTCTGCTCCGCCGCGCCGGTCAGCACGGCGTACTGGTTCGCGGTGAACGCGATGGGGTCGGACGTGACGGCCGTCAACCACGCGGCGCTGGACCACGTGTCGCCTGCGGCGCCCGCCCAGGTGAGCCCCGTGTAGTAGGGCAGCGAACGCGTTTCGGTAACGACGACTTCGCCGTTGTTGCCCTGCGCCCGGATCGCCACGTAGTACGTCGCGCCCTCCTGCAGGCCGGCACACGAGAGGCGTCCCGAGACCGGACCGAAGGCCGTCGTCGTGCCGAGATCGACCGGCGCGCCCTCGAGCGCCTCCGTCGCGCCCCAGAGGAGCGTCAGGGTCAGGGATTCGGCGGTGCCGAACTCGCGGACCGTGCCGGAGACGGCGATCGCCTGGCCGGCCTCGGCCATGGCGACGTCGTCGAGCGCGACGACAATCGGCGTCTCGCCCACCGGCACGCAGGCGCCGACCGAGACGAACCCGGAATCCGGCGCCATCGCGAGGTACTCGGTCTCGAGCGCGCCGTCCGTCTCGCCGCCCTTCGACAGGCGGAACTCGTCCATCCAGCCGTGCCATGCGATATCCGCGCCGGAGACGCCGATATCCGTGTCGTTGCCGAGCACGATGTTCTTGCCGTTGTCCGTCGCCGGCGTGACCGTGCCCGTGCCGATCTTCCTGCCGTTGCGGAACAGGCTGAAACTGGCGCCCTTGAACACGAACGCGAAGTGCACCCAGTCGTCGAGCGCGCCGTTGCGGTCGATGGTGACGACGTCCTCCTCTCCGCCCTTCGCGCCCGTGACGCGGAAGCTCGACCCGTCCGACTGCATCTCGATGCCCCAGCCGTTCGCATCCGTGCGGGCGGCCTTGCGGTAGAGCACGTGGTCGTAGTAGTAGTCCGCCAGGCGGTGCTTCAACCACACGGAGGCCGTGAACGTGTCGCCGTGGTCGACGGACGGCAGCTTGACGCCGCCCTTGTTGTCCGACTTGCTGTCGGAGTTGGAGATCAGGACGGACGTGCCGAGGACGCCCGACTCGCCGAGCTTCGTCACGTCGGGCTGCGGAATCGTGCCGGCCGCGACCTGGCCGGACGCCTCGGCGATGGACGAGCCCGTGTCGTCCAGGTGCCACACGCCGCGGTAGTTGGACCACACGTCGGCGCCAGAGACGACCGGCAGCGCGCCCGCGGCCGCGGCCTGGTAGTACATCGTGACCACGGTGCCGGTCGTCGGGATCGACGGCACCTTCACCCAGATCAGGGATTCGCCCGCGGGGTCCCAGATCTCGATGTCATGGGGAATCAGGTTGCCGGCCGCGTCCGCAAAGCGGATGTCCGCGCCGTTCGCCGCGCAGTGGTCGTAGGTGAAGCCCTTGAGAGACGGGGAGATGCGCACGGCCACCGGCACGTCCGCGACGGCGGCGTCGCCCTTCGCGCCCCCCAGCAGAATCGTCGACTTCTTCGCAAACGCCGCCGTGTCGAGCACGGCGCCGGAAACACACCACGACAGGCCCGCG
>JAEDMN010000143.1 GCA_016302985.1 Kiritimatiellia bacterium
ACATTCTTAACATTTTCATGCGCATTTTAACATCTTTTCAACAGATTTCTCGCTTTCATTCTGCTACGATTGTCCTGTCGGCGCCACGGGGCGCCCCTGAGGGAAAGGAAGAGCGGGATGCTGGCGAAATGTCATTCGGGCGCGGTCTGCGGCGTGGACGCGCGCACGGTCGAGATCGAAGTCTGCGCGTCGGACGGCGCGCCGCAGTTCACGATCGTCGGGTTGCCGGACCAGGCGGTGAAGGAGGCGAAGGACCGCGTCTCCACGGCGATCGGGAATTCGGGTTTCAAGAAGATCGAGTCCAACATCACCGTCAACCTCGCGCCGGCCGACGTGCGGAAGGAGGGGCCGATCTACGACCTGCCCATCGCCGTCGCCCTGCTCGTCGCGACGGGGAAGGTCCGCTCCACCTTCCTCTCCGACTACGCGATGGCGGGCGAGCTCGCGCTCTCGGGGGAGGTCCGGCGCGTCCAGGGCATCCTGCCCATCGTCCTGGAGATGCGGCGGATCGGGAAGCGCGGCATCCTCGTGCCGGAGGAGAACGTCCGCGAGGCCAGCGTCGTCGCGGGCATCGACGTCCATCCGGTCCGCTCCCTCCGCGAGGCCGTGGACTTCTTCGCCGGCACCCTCGCGCTCGAACCGGTCTTCAGCGACCTCGGGGCGCTCGTCGAGGCGGACCGCGACGGCGGCGAGGACTTCGCGGACGTCAAGGGGCAGGACATCGCGAAGTGGGCGCTCGAGGTCGCGGTCGCCGGCGGCCACAACGTCCTCATGATCGGTTCGCCCGGCAGCGGCAAGACCATGCTGGCCCGCCGTCTGCCCTCGATCCTCCCGCCCCTGACGCCGGACGAGGCGCTCGAGGTCACGCGCATCCATTCCGTCGCCGGCAAGCTCGAGGGCGGGCGCGCGCTCGTGACGCGGCGTCCCTTCCGCGCCCCACACCACACGGTGAGCGACTGCGGCCTGCTCGGGGGCGGCACGCATCCCCAGCCCGGCGAAGTCTCGCTCGCGCACCGCGGCGTGCTCTTCCTGGACGAGTTCCCCGAATTCCGCCGCAACGTGCTCGAGGTGATGCGCCAGCCGCTGGAGGACGGGCACGTGGCGATTTCGCGCGCCGCGGCGGCGTGCGACTTCCCGAGCCGCTTCATGCTCGTGGCGGCGATGAACCCGTGCCCGTGCGGATACCGCGACGACCCGACGCACGCCTGCCGCTGCTCGCAGCGCCAGGTCGCGGCCTACCGCGGCAAGATCTCGGGTCCGCTGCTGGACCGCATCGACATCCAGCTCGCCCTCCAGCCGGTTCCCTTCCGGGAACTCGTGGACGCGCCGCGCGGCGAACCCTCCGCGGCGATCCGCGCCCGCGTCGTCGCCGCGCGCCGGCGGCAGGCCGCCCGGTTCGCGGACCTCCCCGGCGTCCACTGCAACGCGGAGATGCGCTCCCGCGACCTCGCGCGGTTCTGCTGCCTCGACGCGGAGGCGCAGCGGCGGATGCGCGCGCTCCTGCTCGAGCTCGACCTCTCCGCCCGCGCCTACGACCGCGTGCTCAAGGTCGCGCGCACGGTGGCGGACCTCGCCGGCTCGGACGCGGTGACGGCGGACCACGTGCAGCAGGCCTGCGCCTGGCGGGAGCTCGACCGCGCCTACTGGAACTAGGCATGTTCCGTCTTCCTCCACCCTCGGCCTCCGCCCGCCTCCTCCTCGCCGCCGGCGTCTTCCTCGCCGGCGAGGCCACGGGGTTCGCCCTGCCCCGTCTGGCCGACGCCTGGGCGGGTGTCGCCGGGATCCTCGCGACGGTCCTGCTCGCGGCCTACGGGTGGGGCGTGCGGCACCTCGGCTGGGGCGTCCTGCTCGGGGCCGGCCTCCTGCTCGCGTTCCGCACGGATGTCCGGCGGATGGAGGTCCTCGTCGCGCCCACGAACGGGAGCGCGCCGCGCGTGCTCCGCGTGGAGGGTCCCGTCACCCTGCGGACAGGACGCAACGGCGGGCGGCATGCGGAGTTCCCTTCCAGCGCAGCTCCCCTGCCGCTGAGGGTCGTCCTCCCCGTCCCGGACGGCGAACCGCCGCCGCAGGCCGGAGAACGCTGGGAAGTGCGGGGGCGGATCGCGCACGGGCCGGACGGCCGGAGCCGCTTCGCCCGGCACACGCTCTTCGTGCGCAGCCCCGCCCACGCGCGCCGCCTGCCCGCGGCGGCCGGGGACGTGGCGCGGCGGAACTGGCACCGGCTCGGCGAGGGGCTGGCGCGCACGCTCGGGCTGGGGCTCGGCTGGTGCGGCGAGCTGGCCGGGCTCAACCGCGCCATCCTCCTGGGGCGCCGCGAAGAGATCGATCCGGCCCGCCGACGGACCTTCGTGGACGCCGGCACGATTCACGTCTTCGCGATCTCCGGCCTCCACGTCATGGTCCTGGCCTGGTTCCTCGACGCGCTGCTTCTGCGGCTGGAACTCCCGCACGGGCTGCGCGGGCTCGTCAGCCTGCCGCCGCTCTGGGCCTACGTCGTGCTGACCGGAGCCCATCCCAGCGCGGTCCGCGCGGCGCTGATGGCGTCGCTCTGCCTCGCGGCGACCGCGTTCGGCCGGCGGCCGGACGCGCGGTGCGCCTGGGCCCTGACCGCGTTCCTCGTCTACGGACTCCACCCGGAGCGGATCTTCGACGTCGGCTGCGCCTTCTCCTTCGCCGTCATGCTCGGCATCGTCCTCTGGCTGGACCTGACGGACAGGGCCGAGCTCCACGTCCTGGACGGGCATCCCGGGCTGCGGCGGCACGCGGGGGATTTCGCATTCTCCTTCGCGGCCTGGGCCGCGGGGGTGCCGATCGCGGCCCATGTGTTCGGCCGCGTCACGCCAGGGGGGCTGCTGGCGAATTTCGTCGTGATCAAATGCGCGAAGCCGCTGGTCCAGTTCGCCGCGGGCGCACTTGCGGCCGGGGGCTTCTGCGCACCGCTGGCCGCCCTCCTCAACAACGCGGCGGCGGTGTTCACCTGGGCGATGGTCGTCGTCTCGGAGCGCGTGGCCGCCCTGCCCGGGTCGACCTTCGAGGTCCGCCCCTGGTCGCTCGCGGCCTGCGCCGCGTGGTACGCCGGGTACGGAGCCGTCCTGCTCCTTCTCGGAAGGATCCTCCCCGGGTGGGGGCGGGTGGCGAAAAGGTGGTGGAAATGACGGCGGGGTCAGTCCGCCATCAGGCGGTAGCAGGCCCAGGCGGACAGCGTCTTCGAGTCGAAGATCGTGCCGGCGCGAATCGCGTCCTCGACCTCCGCGGCGGACAGGACCACCGGGAAGACGTTCTCGTCGGGATCCTGGTCCTGCGCGTGCGGCTCCCCGGTGATCTCGGCGAAGTAGACGTGGATGCGTTCCTCGCAGTAGCCGGGCGTGCAGATGATCGTGGTGAGGAAGCGGATCGACTGGACGTCGTAGCCCGTCTCCTCGGCCGTCTCCCGGCGGGCGCCGGCCTCGGGATCCTCGCCCTTCTCGAGTCCGCCCGCGATCACTTCGACCAGGGCCTCCTCGGCGGCCTTGCGGTACTGCTTCACGAAGACGAACTTCCCGTCGGGGCGGCGCGCCAGCACGGCCACGGCGTTCCCGTGGCGGACCACCTCGCGCTTCGCCTTCCGGCCGTCGGGCAGCTCGATGTCGACGAGATCGACGTCGATGATCCGGCCCGTGTACACGCGCTCGGAATGAAGGGTCTTCTCGGTGAACTTGTCCATTGCGGGCTACCTCAGCTTCCAGTTCAGATAGGGGGTGCGGGCGTCGCCGCCGAAGACGCGGGCGTAGACGCCGTCGGACGCGACCTCGAGGCGGCAGAAGCCCGCCGCCAGGGAACGGTAGTGCCGCGTCATCGAGGGACGGTATTCGGCGAGGAAGGCCTTGTCCTCGGGCTTCTTCTGCGCGCTGCCGTACTTTTCGGGCGACGTGTACTGCGGGGCGGCCGTCGCGAGGTCCTCGGACTTCCAGACGCTGTTGACGATGACCTGGACGAGGCGTCCGGCGGGGCGGACGCACTCCGTCAGCTCGGTCGTGTGGATGTGGCCGGCGACGACGATCGCGTGGCGCCGCTCGAGCAGCGACCAGAGGTGGCGGCGTTCCCCGGCGCGCTTCCGGCCGCCGTAGAGCATCCACTGGCAGCTGCCGCCGTCCGAGGGGATGACGGGGCCGTGCGTCACGAGGAACGTGTAGCGCGCGTCGGGATGGTCCGCGAGCGCCTGCTCGATGACCGCCATCTTCGGATCGGTGAAATCGACGTGGATCCAGAGGTCGGGGCCCTGCGTGTACGCGAACGTGGTGCAGGAAACGGGTGCGCCGCAGGCCTCGGTCATCCGCGCGTTCATCCAGTCGCGGTAGAACTTCGCCGCGTCGTCGTGGCAGCCGTTGCGGATGTCGTGGTTGCCGACGACCAGGCGGAGGGGCACGTCGTCGCCCACCGCCGCGTGGATCGCCGAATAGGCGTCCGTCGCCATCTGCGCGTGCACGGCGCCGTCATTGCAGTCGCCCTGGATGAGGTCGCCGACCTGGAGGGCGAAGGCCGTGTCGGGCCGACGCGCCGCCTTCGCGGCCGCGAGCAGGCGGGGGATGCGCGTCGCCCACATCTCGCCGTTGCGCGCGAACTCGGCGCGCTGGATCGCCTCCAGACGCGCGGAGACGTCACGCCCAGGATAGGCCTTGTGGTAGACCGTCGCGGGCGCCTTGTCGTAGTGCGTGTCGCCCAGCACCACCACCGAGTAGACGCCCGCCGTCCCGCGGTCCGTCCGACAGCCGGCGGACACCATGCCCAGCACGCCCGCGGCGCAGCCCCGGATCCAGCCTCTACGCGTCATTTCCATGTCGTTCATCCTTTCTTCCGCCGCCACGGGAACGCGCCAGCAACACGAGAAAGATGCCGGCGTTGCGCTTCACGAGAGCTTCCTCTCCACGTACGCGACGGTGCGGTCCACGATCCAGTTCATGAGGCAGTACGCCGCCGCCACGGACAGGAGCGGGCCGAATGCGGCGAAGGTGCGGCCGCAGACGATGTCCGCCGCCATCGTCAGGTCGCAGACGCTGACCGACCCGACGACCGACGTCCACTGCACCAGCTCGACGAGCTTCACGCGCGAGACGCGCAGCCAGGCACGCACGCCGTCGCCCGCCGGCACGAGGAACGCGGCGAACCAGAAGGAGAAGGCCATCACCGCGACGACCCACATCGAGGCGGAGGTGAGGATCGCGCAGCCGACGGTGAGGATCACGACCGGCGGCGGCAGCAGGCGGACGACTTCGAGCACGGTGGCGATCGCCTTCTGGATGAAGGCCGGCGCGCGGAGGTTCGCCAGGTGGAGGACCGCGGCGAAGACGAAGCCGAGGATCGCGGACAGGAACGTCAGCGAAAGCGTCGTGAAGAAGCCCACGACAAAGAGGCGGATGCGCGGGTCCTTGATCAGCACCTTGGAGAAGCCGAGGCGGGTGGAGCCGAGCATCATGCCACCCGCGTCGCCGCCGCGCACGAGCACCTTCGTATCCGAATCGAAGTACCCGTCGGACATGAGCACGCCCTTCTCGACCTCGTTGGCGTTGTAGTCGTCGATGACGATGTCGAGCTCGCCCTTCGCCAGCTCGTCGAGGATCTCGTCGTCCGGCCGGCAGGAGATCAGGGGCTTCAGGCGGTTGACCTGCGCGAAGCGGCGGATGAACTCGATGTCGAAGCCCACGAGCTCGCCGGAGTCGTCCACGAAGGAGGACGGTTCCTCCGTGCCGCTCGTGCCGATGCGGATCACGCCGTTGGAACCGTCCGGCTCGGGGATGACCGGCATGGGCACGTACTCGTCGCTCTGGCACCAGCGCAGGAACATGTCGTCGTAGTAGCCGACCTTGCGGTAGTTCCGGATGAAGGTGTTCAGCTTCGTCACGAGGTCGGGGCGGTTCGTGGAGACGAGGACGACGGATGGCGCGCGCGCGATGGACTCGTCGAGCACCTTCAGGCGGTTCGGGTAGGCCCGCAGCGCCACGTTGAGCACGTGCTCGTTGTAGACGAAGCCCTCGATGCGACCCGCGAGCAGCGCCATGAACGCGTCGTCGAACTCGCTGAAGCCGACGATCTGCGCCTGCGGGAAGACCTGGCGGGAAACGCGTTCGGAATCATAGCCGGCGAGCACGCCCACCCGGCAGTCCGCGCGGTTGAGGTCCGACGGACGCTTGAACTCCTCCGGCCGGCTGTACTTCGCGGCGCTCGCCAAATGGGCGATCGCCAGCAGCGTGGCCACGACCGCGACGCCGATCACGATGTCCCGAATCTTCACGTTTCCCCCTTCACAGCTTGGACCGGTTGACGAAATAGACGGCCCCGACCATGCAGAGCAGGGCCCACAGGTAGTCCCAGCGCCATTTCTCGCCCATGAAGAGGATCATGAACGGGACGAACACCGCGACCGTGATCACCTCCTGAATGATCTTCAGCTGCGCCACGTTGAGCCCCGCGCCCGCGCCGATCCGGTTGGCCGGCACGGCGACGCAGTACTCGAAGAAGGCAATGGCCCAGCTCGTCAGGATGATGAGGAACAGCGGCGCCGAGGTGCCGGCGTGCCCGGACCGGAGATGCCAGTACCAGGCCGTCAGCATAAGCAGATTGCTCACGGCCAACATCGCGACCGTGAGCACCACGCCCCAGGGACCGGACAGCACGCTCGTAGACATGGTCCTTGTCCTTCCTCCCCTACGGACCCGACTAGGCGTTGGGCCAGAGCTCGTGCGCCATCTCGCGCAGCTTGTACTTCTGGATCTTCTGCGACGCGGTCATCGGGAAGATGTCCAGGAAGTGGACGTACTTCGGGATCTTGAACCAGCTGATCTTGTCGCGGCAGAAGTCGGCGACGTCCTCTTCCTTGATGTCGGCGCCTTCCGACGGGATGATGAACGCCGCGGGCTGTTCGCCGTACTTCTTGGAGGGGCAGCCGACCACCGCCACGTCCTTGACGCCCGGCATCGTGCCGAGGAAGTCCTCGACCTCCTTGGGGGAGATGTTCTCGCCGCCGCGGATGATGAGGTCCTTCAGACGGCCCGTGATGTAGTAGTAGCCGTCCGCGTCCATGCGCCCGATGTCGCCGGAGTGGAGCCACCCCTTCTCGTCGATGCACTTCGCGGTCTGCTCGGGCATGTTGTAGTAGCCCTTCATCGTGTTGAAGCCGCGGCAGCAGATCTCGCCGTCCTGCCCGATCGGGGCGATCTCGCCCGACTCGGGGTCGATGATCGCGACCTCGATGCCCGGCAGCGCCTGTCCGATCGTCTGGCACTTGCGCTCGATGGACGGCTCGAAGTAGCGCGTCATCGTCATCACGGGGCCGGACTCGGTGAGGCCGTACGGGTTCGTGACTTCCTTCATGTACATGCGGTCGAACACCTGCTGCATGCGGTGCGTCGGGCACGCCGAGCCGGACATGATGCCGGTGCGGAGCGAATGGAAGTCGAACTTCGGGAACAGCGGATGGTCCAGCATCGCGATGTACATCGTCGGCACACCATACGTCGCCGTGCACTTCTCCGTCTCGATCGACATCATCACCTGGATGGGGTCGAACTTCTCGAGGAAGACCATCGTCGCGCCGTGGTTCACGCAGCTCATCACGCCCAGCACGCAGCCGAAACAGTGGAAGAGCGGCACCGGGATGCAGACGCGGTCGCGCGAGGAGAGGTTCTGGCAGGCGCCGATCCAGAAGCCGTCGTTGCCGATGTTGCGGTGCGTGAGCTGCACGCCCTTCGGGAAGCCCGTGGTGCCCGACGTGTACTGCATGTTCACGACGTCGTTCACGTCGCACTGGGCCTGGCGCGCCAGGTAGTCCTCCCACGGCGTCTCCACCGCGAGGGACATCACCTCGTTGAGCGAGTACATGCCGCGGTGCTTCTCGCCGCCGAGGAACATGACGCGCTTGAGATGCGGGTACTTCTCGCTCCTGAGCTCGCCGCGCGGCTGCTCGCGCAGCTCGGGGATGAGCGTGTAGATGACGTCCACGTACGAGCAGTCGCGGTAGCCCGAGATGATGAAGAGGTTCTCGGTGTCGGACTGCTTGAGCGCGAAGTCCATCTCGTGCTCTTTGTAGTTCGTGTTGAGCGGCAGCAGGATCGCGCCGATCTTCGCGGCCGCGAACATGAGCACCACCCAGTGCGGGACGTTCGTCGCCCAGAGGGCGATCTTCTCGCCCTTCTTCACGCCCAGCGCCATGAGGCCGCGCGCGAGGCGGTCGACCTCCTCGCCGAACTCGTACCAGGTGAGGCGGAAGTCGCGGTCCGCGTAGACCACGGCGTCGTTCTCGCCGCAGCGGGCGATCGTCTGGTCGAGCAGCTGCCCGAGCGTGTACTCGCGGGTGACCGGCAGGTTGTGCCACGGCACGCCGGTCGAGACGCTCTGCGTGAACGGGGGCTTGCTCGGCGCGGTGCCGAAGGGATCAGTCAGCTTGAACATGGCGGCGACTCCTTAGAACGGCATGAACACGATGCCGTAGATGGAGGCCGGCTGGCCGCCGACGGCCTTGAGGCCGTGCTTCACGACGCTGTTGTAGTAGGCCGTGTCG
>JAEDMN010000144.1 GCA_016302985.1 Kiritimatiellia bacterium
GAGCTCGAAAAAAAGTTCAACGACTATGGCGCGAAGATGATGCCGCCCGACAGGGCAGAGGAGGTCCGTAGGCAGATCGAGGCGTTTGTCGGCCGACCCATCCGCACAAACGCGCAGATTCTTCATGACCGCATGAACCGGCCGCGACCGGCCAGTTGTCGTTCGCCTACCGAAGACGATGTCCCGGTTTCATCCGGGCTTTAGGGGTGTTTCTGGTCGGGAGTACGAGTCCCCATTCTGCCTTCGGGGCGCTTGCACGGAAGGCGAAAGACCCGACGCCGAAGGGGCCCAAAATCAGGCCCAGATTGAACGGACGATGTCCAGATTGAACGGGCAGAATGACGGGACTTTGAGAAACGTTTACGGTCCGGGCAAGTCGGTCAGCACGATAAAATAAAAGAATCTTTATTTTGAGTGTCGACTGAATGGAAGAGCGCCGAACCCATGCCCGCGGTGCGTCGGATTTGGTATAATTCCCCGCTATGAAAACGCTCCCGTTCACGAACGAACAGCTCGAGGCGATCGCCTCGCAGCACCCGACGCCTTTCCACATCTACGACGAGAAGGCCATCCGCGCCAACGCCCGCCGCCTGAAGGCCGCGTTCGCCTGGAATCCCGGTTTCCACGAGTACTTCGCCGTCAAGGCGACGCCGAACCCCTGGCTCATGAAGCTCCTGAAGGAGGAGGGCTTCGGCAGCGACTGCTCCTCCATGGCCGAGCTCGTCCTGGCGGAGGCCGTCGGCAATGTCGGCGAGGACGTCATGTTCACGTCCAACGACACGCCGGACGCCGAGTTCCGGAAGGCCGTCGAGCTGGGCGCGATCGTGAACCTCGACGACATCACGCACATCGCCGCGGTCGAGCGCGCGTGCGGGAAGCTGCCCGCGCTCATGTGCTGCCGCTGGAACCCCGGTCCGCTGAAGGGCGGCAACGCCATCATCGGCAAGCCCGAGGAGGCCAAGTACGGCTTCACCACCGAGCAGCTCTACGACGCCTACGCGCGGATGAAGGCGAAGGGCGTGAAGCGCTTCGGCCTGCACACGATGGTCGCCTCGAACGAGCTCTCCCCGCAGTACATCATCGACACGGCGACGCTCCTCTTCGACCTCGTCGTGGACATCTCGAAGAAGGTTGGCATCACGTTCGACTTCATCAACATCGGCGGCGGCATCGGCATCCCCTACCGGCCCGACCAGGAGGCGCAGCCCCTCGAGACGATCGGCGCGGGCATCGAGGCCTCCTATCGCGCGCACCTGATCGCGAAGGGCCATCCGGACCTGAAGCTCTACATGGAGTGCGGCCGCTGCATCACGGGGCCGTACGGCTACCTCGTCGCGCGCGTGCGCCACCTCAAGAGGACGTACCGCACGTACGTCGGCCTCGACGCCTGCATGTCGAACCTCATGCGCCCGGCGCTCTACGGCGCCTACCACCACATCTCGGTTCCGAAGTACGGCCCCGCCGGCACGACCTACACGGAGAAGGCCGAGGTGCCGCTGATGACCTGCGACGTCACGGGGTCGCTCTGCGAGAACAACGACAAGTTCGCGATCCAGCGCGCGATTCCCGAAGTGCAGCCCGGCGACCTGCTCGTGCTGCACGACGCGGGCGCGCACGGCCACGCGATGGGCTTCCAGTACAACGGCAAGCTCCGCAGCGCCGAGCTGCTGCGGCGCGCGGACGGCTCCGTGCAGGTGATCCGCCGCGCGGAGACGCTTGCGGACTACTTCGCGACCCTCGACTTCCCCGGACTCTGATCCGTTTGACGAAAAGGCTCCCCAAATGACGAACGAACTGAATGCGCAGCAGGTGCTGCCGCGTGTTTCCGCCGAACTGGGCATCACGCCCGGCCAGATCGCCGCCGTCGCGCGGCTGCTGAACGAGGGCAACACGATTCCCTTCATCGCCCGCTACCGCAAGGAGGTCCACAACAACCTCGACGAGGTGCAGATCTCCAGGATCCAGGAACGCCTTTCCTACTACGCGGAGCTCGAGGACCGCCGGGCGACCATCCTGAAGTCCATCGAGGACCAGGGCAAGCTGACGGACGAGCTGCGCGCGAAGATCGAGGCGTGCATGCAGAAGAACGCCCTCGAGGACCTCTACCAGCCCTACAAGCCGAAACGCCGCACCCGCGCGATGATCGCGAAGGAGAAGGGCCTCGAGCCGCTCGCGGACAAGATCTGGAACCACGAGCCCTACGACGGTTCCGCCGAGGACCTGCAGGGCGCCCGCGACATCATCGCCGAACGCATCGCGGACATCGCCGACGTGCGCGGCCTCGTCCGCGACGCCTTCGCCCGCAAGTCCACGGTCAAGAGCGAGGTCGTCGCGCCGAAGCCGACCGAGCCGACGAAGTTCGAGCAGTACTATGACTACTCCGAGCCCATCTCCGAGATGCCGAGCCACCGCTACCTCGCCATCCGCCGCGGCCAGAACGAGGGCGTGCTGTGGGTCCGCCTCGTCGTGGACCGCGCCCCGCTCGTGGACCGCATGCTCGAGATCGTCGACTGGCGCGAGGACGAGAACATCCGCCTCGCCGCGGAGGACGCGTACAAGCGCCTGCTCGCGCCGAGCTGCGAGCTCGACGTCTCCTTCACGAAGAAGGAGGAGGCCGACCGCGCGGCGGTCGAGGTGTTCGCCGAGAACCTGCGTCACCTCCTGCTCGCGGCCCCGCTGGGCGAGAAGAAGGTGCTGGCGATCGATCCCGGCATCCGCACGGGCTGCAAGGTCGCCATGCTCGACGCGACCGGCAAGTTCCTCGTGAACACGGTCATCTACCCGATGCAGCGCACGGCCGAGGCGCAGGAGACGATCGCGAAGATCGTCGACCACTTCCACCCCGAGGCGATCGCCGTCGGCAACGGCACGGCGGGCCGCGAGACCGAGGCCTTCGTGCGCGACGTGCTGAAGCTCATCGGCGCGAAGGACGTCATGGTCGTCAGCGTGAGCGAGTCCGGCGCGTCCGTCTACTCCGCGAGCGAGGTCGCCCGCGACGAGTTCCCGGAACTCGACCTGACGGTGCGCGGCGCGATCTCCATCGGCCGCCGCCTGCAGGATCCGCTCGCCGAGCTCGTGAAGATCGAGCCCAAGGCGATCGGCGTCGGCCAGTACCAGCACGACGTCTCCCAGACCATGCTCGAGAAGAAGCTGGACGACGTCGTCGTCAGCTGCGTGAACATGGTGGGCGTCGAGCTGAACACGGCCTCCGCCCCGCTCCTGACGCGCGTCTCCGGCATCGGCCCCGCGCTCGCGAAGAACATCGTCGCCTGGCGCAACGCGAACGGCGCGTTCAAGAGCCGCAGGGACCTCCTCAAGGTCGAGAAGCTCGGCCCGAAGGCGTTCGAGCAGTCCGCCGGCTTCCTCCGCATCCGCGGCGCCGCGAACCCGCTCGACGCGTCCGCGGTCCATCCCGAGCGCTACGCCCTCGTGGAGCAGATGGCGGGCGACCTCGGCGTGAAGGTCGGCGACCTCGTGGGCAATTCGCTGCTCGCGGACAAGATCGACGTGCGCCGCTACATCACGAACGACGTCGGCGAGCTCACGCTCAAGGACATCGTGGCCGAGCTGAAGAAGCCGGGCCGCGACCCGCGCGCGGTCTTCGAGAAGCCCGCGTTCCGCGACGACGTCACGACGATCGACGACGTGAAGGAGGGCATGACCCTCGAGGGCGTCGTCACGAACGTCGCGGCCTTCGGCGCCTTCGTCGACATCGGCGTCCACCAGGACGGCCTCGTGCACGTCTCCGAGCTCGCCGACCGCTTCGTCCGCGACCCGAACGAGGTCGTGAAGGTGGGCGACAGGATCAAGGTGAAGGTGATCGGCGTCGACAAGGCGCGCCAGCGCATCTCCCTCACCGCCCGCACGCAGCCGCGTCCCGCGGCCGGTCAGGGCGGCGGCTACTCGGGCGGCGGTCGCCGCGACGGCGGCGGCCGCGGTGGCTATTCGAGCGGTCCGAAGCGCGTGGGCGGAGACCATGGCGGCCGTTCGTTCTCGAGCGGCTTCAGCTGCAACCCGTTCGCGAACCTCTGACCGTGACGCGCATCGCCATCGCCGGCTTCGGCTTCATGGGCCGGATGCATTACGGAAACTGGAAGCGAATCCGCGGCGCGAAGGTCGTCGCGATCTGCGACGCGAACCTCGGCCAGCTGAAGACCGTCGCGGGCGGGAACCTCGCGGGCGCGGACACGTCCACGGACTTCACGGGCGTCGCCGTCTACGACGACTACGCGCGGATGCTCGCCGCGGGCGGTTTCGACGCCGTCGACCTCACGCTGCCGACGTCCCTGCACCGCGACCTCTCCGTCGCCGCGCTGAAGGCCGGCTACCACGTGCTCTGCGAAAAGCCCATGGCGTTGTCGACGGCGGACTGCGACGCGATGCTCGCGGCCGCGCGCCGCGCGAAGCGGACGCTTCTCGTCGCGCAGTGCCTGCGCTTCTGGCCCGAGTACGTCGCGCTGCGGAAGCTGATTCTCTCCGGAAGGTACGGCCGGGTCGTCGCCGCCGAGTTCCACCGTTCGTCCAATCCGCCCGAGGCGAAGGGCGGACACGCCTGGTACCTCGACGCGAAGCAGTCCGGCGGCTGCCTGCTGGACCTGCACATCCACGACGCGGACATGATCCAGTTCCTGTTCGGGAAGCCGCGGGACGTGGCCGTCCGGACGCACCGCCGCGCGGATGGCGTCCTCGACCACGCGCATCTCGTCTATGACTATCCGGACATGGTCGTCTCCGCCACGGCATCGTGGTCCAACGCGAAGACGCTCGGCTTCGAGGCGTCCTTCCGCGTGACGCTCGAGAAGGCGTCCGTCGTCTTCGATCCGAAGCGCCCCGAACCCTACCTGGTCTATCCGGCGGCCGGGAAGCCGTTCGCCCCGAAGGTTCCGAAGACGGGCGCCTACGAGGCCGAGCAGCGCTACTTCGTCGACCTGCTCGCGGGACGCGCCGACGCGTCCCTTCTCACGGCGCGCGACGCGCGCGACGCCGTCGCGCTGGTCGAGCGGGCCGCGCGGACCCAATCCGCGCGCCGGGGGCCGGCGCGCAACTCAATTGTCGGGAGGCATGTCATGCGCATGGCGTACATTGTGGTCGGAATCGCGCTTTGCGCGGGCGCGGTCTGCGCCGGGCGGCCGAAGGACTTCGACTTCGCCGCCGAGGCGGCGAAGGGGAACGTGCGGCTCACGGGCGGCGTGTACACGAACGCGTCCGAGGCGGCGCGGCAGGTGACGGGGGACGCGGACGGCCTGCGCTTCCGCTTTGATCCCCTGCAGATGGCGCCGGGGCCGCGCTGGTGCACGGTCGACGTCCGCGGGGACCTGCAGCCGGGCGACTGGCTGGGAAGCCGCGTGCGCCTCGTGATGCGGCGGCGCCCGTTCCGCAACGTGACGAAGCAGATGGCCGTCAACTTCACGGACCGCGACGGCGAGACGTTCCAGTACCTGCCGTCGCAGGTGGAGCAGATGCCGTCCGAGAATCTCCTTGCCTGCACGTTCGAGGTCCGCACTGCGCACAATGGCTGCTGGGGCGGCGGCGACAGGGCGAACAAGGTGCCCGATCCGCCGCTGCGCTTCACGAGCCTCAACGGACACTTCGCGTCGGGCGGACGGTATGCCGAGATGACGCTCGTTCGGTTCGAGGTGCTGCCGCCCGTGACGCCGCAGGCGCGCACGGTGTCGTACCGCGCACCGGTCTCCGTCGACACGACGTATCCGGGCGCCGCGCCGTTCCCCGCGGCGGACGAACTGGTCTTCCGCCTGCCGTCCGGGACGGAGGGCGGCATGACGCTCACGCTCTCCGCGAACTCGAAGGGCTCGGTGGGCCAGGGCGAACGGCTGCGCTTCCAGGGCCGCGCCGTCGGGCAGGAGGTCCGCTTCGCGACGGACCTGCCGTACGACGGACGCTATTCGTTCCTGTCCCTGACGTGCGGGGACGTGGCGCTGCGCCCCGTCTCGGCCGAGGGCCTCTTCCGCCGGCCGGCCGCGGAGGTGCCGGAACTGGACGTCGAGACGGGCAACCGCCTGCACCTCGTGCGCCGGGAGAAGCCCGGCGAACGCGCCGTCGTGACGGTCCGCAACCCCGCGCAGCGGGAGATGTCCTGGAAGGGGGCGCTCCGTTTCTCGGATGTCTTCGGGCGCGAAATCCGCCGTCCGCTCGACCTGACGGTTCCCGCAGGCGGGACGGTGCGGCTCGATGCGCCGGAGCTGCCCGCGAAGGGCCTCTGGTTCGTGGATGCGGAGGTGACGGGGCCCGACGGCTCGACGGCGCGGAAGTCGACGCGCTTCGCGGTCGTCGACCTGCACGAACGGACGCCCGTCGTGGAGAAGCCGGCGTTCCGCTTCGGCATCCACTATCACGGCACCTACTACCTGCCGGACCTCGTGGACCCGACGATCGACGCGCTGGTCGCCGCGGGCGCGAAGTTCACGCGCACGGACTACAGCTTCATGTTCGCGGACATCGCGCGGCCGGACGGTTCGCGCGACTGGTCGAAGTCCGACGACCTGCTGAAGCGGCTGCGGGACGCCGGCCTCGCCCTCGAGATCATCGTCGGCGGCACGCCGCGCTGGGCGGTCGATCCGGAGGTGCTGAAGGCGCGCGCCGGGCTGCGGCGGCCGGGCTGCCTGCCGAGCCGCCCCGGACTCTTCCGCGCCTTCTGCCGCGACTTCGCGGCGCGGTACGGCCGCCAGATCGACTACTACGAGATCGGGAACGAATGGGACCTCACGTCCCCGGACCTGCTGAAGCCCGACGAGGCGCTGCGCATGCAGCGCGAGGCGTACGAGGGCGTGCACGCCGGCTTCCCCGCGGCGTGCGTGACGCCGAACGGCTGGGCGGGCGCCTCCTCGCGCCGGCTGACGTCCCCGAAGGACAACCCCGGACTGATCGAGACGTTTGCGGAACACCCCGAGCTCTACGACGCCTGGGCCCTCCACTGCCACGGTGCGTTCGAGGACTACGTCGCGCGCATCCAGGACGAGTTCCTGCCGCTCCGCGCGAAGACGGGACTCGGAACGCGCCCCTGGATCTCCGGCGAGACGGCGCAGACGACGTTCGGCGGGGACGAGATCCGCGTCGCGCGCACGGTCTGGGCGAAGACGCTCTACGCCTGGGCGTGGGGCGCGCGCGACTACATCTGGTACAACCTCCGCGCGACCGGCTGGCTCGAGGGCTCGGAACCCGGCTACGGCCTCATGACGGCCTCCCTCCACCCGCGCGCGGGCTACGCGAGCTTCGCCGCGCTCACGGCCATCTTCCAGGGGCTCGCCTTCGACGCGCGGCTGGTTTCGCGGGACAACCTGCACCTGTTCCGCTACAAGGGGGAGAAGCGCGCGTTCAGGGGTGTCGTGCTCGCGGGCTGGGACTGGGACGCGGAGACACCGCGCACGGTGCGCATCCGCACCGACGCGGCGTGCGCCGAACGCTCGGACTACATGGGCAACCGCACGCCCGTCCCCGTCGTGGACGGCGTCGTCACCTTCGCGCTCGGCGCCGATCCGCAGGCGCTCCTCCTCCCCGGCGCGGCCCGCGCCGAAATGCTGCTGGAGTAGACGAACCGACGCCAGAGTCCGCCTCCCGTGCAGGTTCGCCAACTCGCACCTCCCCACGCGTCATTCATAACCCGCACCTGCGCCCGAGCGCTTGGGGGGCCGCGCGGCCTGATGGAGCAGAACCCGTCGGACTCCGGCAAGCTCGTCAGGCATGACCCCCGCGGCAGGCATGTGGAGTGCGGCGGGGTTGCGTGGGCGACGGGCGTCGAGATCACGCGCGGCGCGGACCGGTGGCATGTGTTCAACGTCGTGAAAGTCGCGGAAGACGACGGCAACGGGTCTCCGTACGGCGGGCAGTTCGCCACGAGCCTGGAGGTGCGCGACGGGAAGGAGGCCGACGACTGTTCAACAGCGGATGCCTGCTGCCGATGCAGAAGAAGGGGAAATACCGGAACATGACGCAGGTGAAATGGGCGGAGCTTATCCGCTATACGATAATGCGCGTGGGAATCGTCCTCTCGCTCGACGAAATCCCCCGCAGGTACATATCCAGAGAGTTCCTCAGGCTGTGAAATGCAACGGGTGGCCGGGCTGCCCGCAAGACACGCTCGGAATGGTCCCGTCGGCTATCCGTCGGGTGGCCGCGCATTGCCTGGAAATGGCGCGCACGACTGTGGCCCTCGCTGTTGGCAGGGTCCACGCGTTGTGCTACCATATGCGTATGAACATGCGTTGTGCATTCCTGTTCCTGCTCGTCGCGGAGCTTTCCGCCGCGCCCGCGTGGCTGTTCAGCGCGGACTGGAACCTCCTCAAGGCGACGCGCCGCGGCCCCGTCCCGGCGGACGAGTGGTTCCAGGCCGACGTCCGTCCGCGCAGCTTCGCGCTCATGTTCAGGTAGGAAGGGCGGAAGGGCGTGGACGCCGCGACGATACAGGAGGTCTTCGGCCGCGCCGTCGATGGGCAGGGCCGTCTCGCGTCCTTCGGACTGGACGGCGGATATGCCGC
>JAEDMN010000145.1 GCA_016302985.1 Kiritimatiellia bacterium
GCGGGCGGGCTGGGGTCCAACTGCGCGATGCACCTCGTGCGCGCGGGAATCCGCCATCTGGTCGTCGTGGACTTCGACGTCGTCAGCGAATCGAACCTCAACCGCCAGTTCTTCTTCCGCGACCAGGTCGGGATGAAGAAGGTCGACGCCCTCAAGGCGAACCTGCTGCGCATCGACCCGGAGGCCGACATCGAGGCGGTGGACGTGAAGCTGGACGCGGCATCTGCGCGGGAGCTGTTCGAAGCCTGCGACATCGTGGTCGAGGCGTTCGACGTGGCCGAGGCGAAGGCCATGCTGCTCGGCGCGCTGATGCCGTCCGGCACGAGGATCGTCACGGCGAGCGGCCTCGCCGGCTGGGGGCGCTCGAACGCGCTCCGCGTGAAGCGCATGGGCGCGGGCCTCGTGGTGGTGGGCGACGGCGAGACCGCGGTCGGCGCGGACCTGCCGCCGCAGTCCCCGCGGGTCGGCATGGCGGCGGCGATGGAGGCCAACGCGGTCGTCGCGTGGCTGCTGGGGAAAGAACTCTGATTTCTGAAAGGATGGATGGAAGATGAGAGATCTGGTGATTGGCGGTAGGAGGTTCACGAACCGTTTCTTCCTTGGAACGGGCAAGTTCGCGTCCGGCGAGATGCTGAAGGGGGCCCTGGCGGCGAGCGGCACGGAGCTGGTGACGACGGCGCTCACGCGCGTGCACGAAGGCGACGCGGCGAACGACGACATCCTCAAGGTCATCGACCGCAGCAAGGTCGAGGTGATGCTCAACACGTCCGGCGCGCGCAACGCGGACGAGGCGGTGCGCATCGCGAAGCTCGGCAAGGCCGCGGGCTACAACTGGATCAAGATCGAGGTCCACCCCGACGCGCGCTACCTGCTGCCCGATCCCGTCGAGACGCTCGCGGCCGTGAAGGCGTGCGCGAAGCTCGGCATGGTCGTGCTGCCGTACATCAACGCCGACCCCGTGCTGGCGCGCCACTGCGAGGACGCGGGCGCGGCGGCGGTGATGCCGCTCGGCTCGCCGATCGGCTCGAACCGCGGCATCCGCACGCGCGACATGATCGAGATCATCGTCGAGCAAAGCCACGTGCCGGTCGTCGTGGACGCGGGCATCGGCCTGCCGTCCCACGCCGCCGAGGCGATCGAGCTCGGCGCGGACGCGGTGCTCGCGAACACGGCCGTGGCGGCGGCGGACGACCCCGTCGCGATGGCGCGCGCGTTCAGCCTCGCGGTCCAGGCCGCGGAGATCGGCATCAAGGCCGGCCCGCCGATGGCGCGGAGCACGGCCTGCGCGACGTCTCCGATGGACATCTTCAAGTAAGGCTAGATGAACGACTAGGTAATCTAGAGGGTCTAGATAGACTAGATAATCTAGAGCCGCTGGAAAC
The DNA here is from genome assembly GCA_016302985.1 of Kiritimatiellia bacterium. GTDB lineage: Bacteria > Verrucomicrobiota > Kiritimatiellia > RFP12 > UBA1067 > RUG572. The sequence goes on from JAEDMN010000145.1 coordinate 1,383, forward strand.
ACTAGAAAGACCGCTATGTTTCCCCTACTCAAGTATTCCAAGGAACAGGTCGAGGCGTACTACGCGAAGGTGACGCCCGAGATGGTGAAGGCGAGCCTCGCGAAGGAGCGCCACGACTGGTTCGACCTGCTGAACCTGCTCTCGCCCGCGGCGTATCCGTTCATGGACGAGATGCGCGTGAAGGCGCGCCGGGCGCGCATCCGCTACTACGGCAAGACCGTGAGCGTGTACGCGCCGCTCTACATCGGCAACACCTGCATCAACTCCTGCCGCTACTGCGACTTCCGCGCGCAGCACACGGGGACGGTGCGGCGCAACCTGACGCTGGACGAGATCCGCATGGAGGCGGAGGCAATCCGCGCGACGGGCATCGACAACCTGCTCATCGTCGCGGGCGAGGATCCGCGCGTCAACACGGTCGAGCACTTCTGCGAGGTCGGCCGGATGCTGAAGAAGATGTTCTCGAACCTCTCGCTCGAGGTCGCTCCGCAGTCCGAGGAGGGCTACCGCGCGATGTTCGAGGCGGGGTACGAGTCGCTCACCTGCTTCCAGGAGACGTACGACCAGGAGCGGTACGCGTACTTCCACCCGGCGGGTCCGAAGAGCAAGTACGAGTGGCGTCTCTGGACGCAGCTCCGCGCGGGCCGGGCGGGCTTCCGCACGCTCGGTTGCGCGTTCCTGCTCGGCCTCTGCCCCTGGCGCGCCGAGGCGGCGTCGCTGGGCGCGCACGCGCTCTACCTGATGAAGGAGTGCTACGAGTCGAAGATCCAGTTCGCGTTCCCGCGGTTCTGCCGCGTGGAGGGGGGCTTCGTGCCGCCGCACGAGGTGAGCGAGCAGGACGTCGACCTGATGATGCTCGCGTTCCGCATCGTCTTCCCGCAGTGCTGCATGACGGTCTCGACGCGCGAGGCGCCGAAGTTCCGCGACTACATCGTGCAGGTCGCGGCGGACAACATGTCCGCCGGCTCGCGCGTGACGCCGGGCGGCTATGCCGTGCTCGAGAAGGAGAACGTGAAGGACGTCGCGCAGTTCACGCTGACGGACCAGCGTCCGCCGGCCGAGGTCTACGCCGCCATCAGGGCGAACGGCCAGGAAGTCGTCTTCAAGAACTGGGACAACCGCATCTGACCGCGGCCCGATGACGTCCGTCGCCGATATCGTCGCCCGCGCGCGGGAGCGTCCGCGGAACCTCTCCGTGGACGACCTGGCGCGGCTGGTCGCGCTCGAGGACCCGGACGAGCAGCGCGTCGCGCGCGCCGCGGCCTATGCGCTCAAGTGCCGCGTCGCCGGGAAGCTCGTCTCGGTGCGCGGCCTCGTCGAGCTCGGGAACATCTGCTCGAAGGACTGCCTCTACTGCGGCATCCGCCGCTCGAACGCGAACCTCGCGCGCTACCGCCTTTCCGTCGACGACGTGCTGCGGATGGCGGAGATCGACGCCGCGGCGGGCTACGCCTCGATCGTGCTGCAGGGCGGCGAGGTCGAGAGCGAGGCGAACACGGCCTTCATCGAGGAGTGCCTGCGCGGCATGGCGCACCTGGACCTGGGCGTGACGCTGTCCCTCGGCGAGCAGACGGAGGCGGTCTACCGGCGCTGGAAGGCCGCGGGCGCGTCCCGCTACCTGCTGCGCATCGAGACGTCGTCCCCCGGACTCTACGCACGCCTCCATCCCGCGGACCACAGCTGGACGCGCCGCGCGGACTGCCTCGCGGCCCTGCGCCGCTGCGGCTACCAGGTCGGCACGGGCGTGATGAGCGCGCTGCCGGGACAGACGCCGGAGGACCTCGCGCGGGACATCGTCTTCTTCGGCGACCGGGACGTGGACATGATCGGCATGGGGCCCTACATCCCGCATCCGGACACGCCGCTCGCGTCCGTCCCGAATCCCTGGACCGACGCGGACCGCCTGCGCATCGGCCTCAACATGATCGCGGCGACGCGCCTCTACCTGCACGACGTCAACATCGCCTCCACGACCGCGCTCCAGGCGCTCGCGCCGGACGGCCGCGAGCAGGGCATCCTCGCCGGCGCGAACGTGATGATGCCGAACGTGACCGACGTCGCCTACCGGCGCCAGTACCAGCTCTATGCGGGCAAGCCGTGCCTCGACGAGAACGCGGACCAGTGCCGGACCGCCCTCGAGCGCAGCCTCGCCGCGATCGGGGAGCGCATCAACTACGGCGCGCGGGGCGACAGCGCCCACTTCCACGCCCGCATTGCGGCGGGGGGCCTGGCAGGTTCCGGACGGATGTAGTCCGCGCGCCGGTCGTGCGTATGCGGGATGTCCCGACCGAACCGACGAAGAGAGGATGTCCCCCATGCGGCCAGCTTCGACATCCGCGCCGTCAGGGCCTTGCCGGCTCTGAAACAGTTGGCTGGCAGTCCCGGGCTTTTGGTATAATGTAGAAGCTAGCGGGGTGCTAGGCGGACGGGTGTCCGCCGGCTGAGATGAGACCCGTCGAACCTGATCCGGGTAATTCCGGCGGAGGAAGAGAGATGACGCAGTTGCAGGCGGCCCGTCAGGGCATTGTGACCGAGGCGATGAAGATCGTCGCGGCGGACGAGAAGGTGGACGTGGAGGTCGTGCGCGCGGCCGTGGCGTCGGGCGAGGCGGTGATCCCGCTCAACATCCACCACGTGAACTGCCACCCCGTGGGCGTGGGCCGCATGTTCACCACGAAGATCAACGCGAACCTCGGCCGCAGCGTCACGCACTCCGGCAAGGGGGACGAGCTCGAGAAGCTGAAGATCGCGCTCGACGCCGGCGCGGACTTCGTGATGGACCTCTCCGTCGGCCAGGACGACCTCAAGGCCATCCGCCAGGGCATGCTGGACGCGAGCCCGAAGCCGCTCGGCACGGTGCCCGTGTACGAGACGATCTCCCGCCTCGAGGGCGACATCCCGCAGATGGACCCGACGTTCCTGCTGGACGTCATCCGCGCGCAGGCCGAGCAGGGCGTCGACTTCATGACGCTGCACGCCGGCCTGCTCCTCCGCCACATCCCGCACGCGATGAAGCGCATCATGGGCATCGTCTCGCGCGGCGGCGCGATCATGGCCGAGTGGATGATGGAGAACAAGGTCGAGAACCCGCTCTACACGCACTGGGACGAGGTGATGGACATCCTCGCCGAGCACGACGTAACGGTGTCCCTCGGCGACGGGCTGCGTCCGGGCTGCCTCGCGGACGCGTCCGACGCGGCGCAGTTCGGCGAACTGGACGTGCTCGGCGAGCTCGTCGAGCGCTGCCGCGCGCGCGGCGTGCAGGTGATGGTCGAAGGCCCGGGCCACGTGCCGTTCAACCAGATCCAGATGAACATGGAGCGCCAGCAGGAGGTCTGCAGGAAGGCGCCGTTCTACGTGCTCGGGCCGGTGACGACCGACGTCGCGCCCGGCTACGACCACATCGTCTCCGCCATCGGCGCGACGGCCGCCGCCACCTACGGCGCCTCGCTGCTGTGCTACGTCACGCCGGCCGAGCACCTCGGCCTGCCGGACGGCGAGGAGGTCCACCAGGGCTGCCTCGCCTACCGCATCGCCGCGCACGCGGGCGACGTCGCGCGCGGCCTGCCGGGCGCCCGCGACCGCGACGACGCGATGGCGCACGCCCGCGCCGCGTTCGACTGGGACAGGCAGTTCGCGCTCTGCATGGACCCCGCCCGCGCGAAGGCCCGCTGGCTGAAGACGCGCGCGTTCGCGGACGAGGCCCACGGCGACGACCACTGCTCGATGTGCGGCAAGCAGTTCTGCGCGGTGCGCACCTCGCGCCGCATCAAGAAGCTCGCGGAAGGGCTTCCGGGTTGAACGTCCGTACAGGGTCGCTTCTACAAAAAGATACGATTTCGTGTTGACGGCGAAACGGCGGGCTGATATACTCTCGCGCCAATGAACCACCAGTTCCTCAACAACCTTGGCCTTACGCTTCTTGGCCTTCTCGCGCTTACTCGGCGCGGGGCGTGCGCGTTTGGCTGAAATGAGGAACAGCGAAACCGAAGGACGACCCCGCTCGAGTGAACCGAGCGGGGTCGTCTTGTTTTAACAGGACGGAGACGGAACGGAATGGACAGGATCAGGATATTCGACACGACGCTGCGCGACGGCGAGCAGGCGCCCGGCTACTCGATGAACATCGAGGAGAAGATCCGGATGGCGCACCAGCTCGAGGCGCTGGGCGTGGACATCATCGAGGCGGGGTTCGCGATCGCCTCGCCGGGGGACTTCGAGTCGGTGCGCCGGATCTCGCTGGCCGTCGAGAAGCCGGTGGTCGCGTCCCTGTGCCGTGCGCTGACGAAGGACATCGACGCCGCGTACGCGGCGGTGAAGGGCGCGAAGCGCCCGCGCATCCACACCTTCCTCGCGACGAGCGACCTGCATCTCGAATACAAGCTGAAGATGACCCGCGAGCAGGCCCTGGCGCGCGCCGTCGAGGCCGTGAAGTACGCCCGCAACCTCTGCGCCGACGTCGAGTTCTCGCTGGAGGACGCCTCGCGCACGGACCGCGACTACATGTGCCGGGTCGTCGAGGCCGTGATCAAGGCCGGCGCGACGACGGTCAACCTGCCGGACACCGTCGGCTACGCGACGCCCAGTGAAATCTACGACATGGTGGCGAACGTGGTGAACCGCGTGCCGAACATCGGGGACGCCGTCGTCTCGATGCACTGCCACAACGACCTCGGCATGGCCGTGGCGAACACGCTCGCCGGCATCGCGGCGGGCGCGCGCCAGGCGGAATGCTGCATCTGCGGCATCGGCGAGCGCGCGGGCAACGCGGCGCTCGAGGAGGTCGTGATGAACCTGCGCACGCGCGGCGACGCCTACGGGGTCGGCTACGGCATCGTGACGGAGGAGATCGCGCGGACGGCGCAGCTGCTGCAGACGATCACGGGCGTGAAGATCGCGCCGAACAAGTCCATCGTCGGCGCGAACGCCTTCGCGCACGAGTCCGGCATCCACCAGCATGGCGTGATGGCGAACGTGAAGACCTACGAGATCATGACGCCGGAGTCCGTGGGCGTGAAGAAGACCGAGCTCGTGCTCGGCAAGCACTCGGGGCAGCACGCGTTCTCGCAGCGACTGGTGACGCTCGGGTACACGGTCGAGAAGGCGCTCGAGGACAGGCTGTTCGCCGAGTTCAAGGTGCTGGCGGACCGCAAGAAGACGATCGAGGACCGCGACATCGTCGCGCTCGTCGAGGCCGCGACCGGCCACGTCGTCGGCGAGAACGACTGGAAGCTGAAGAACTACGTCGTGTCGAGCGGCAACGAGATGTACTCGACCGCGTGCGTGACGCTCGTGAAGGGGAAGAAGACCGTCACGGAGTCCGCCTTCGGCACGGGCCCGATCTTCGCCTCGATCCGCGCGGTCGAGAAGATCGTGAAGCACGACTTCCGCCTGACCGACTTCCAGATCCACGCCGTCACGGAGAGCCGGGACGCGCTGGGCGAGGTGAAGATCAAGGTCGAGGACAAGACGGGCACGTACCGCGGCCGCGGCGTCTCCACGGACATCATCGAGGGCTCGATCCTCTCGACGCTGGACGCCGTGAACAAGATGCTCGACGGGGCGACCTCCTCGCTCGGCACGGGCGCGGCCTCGGTCGTGCAGCACGGCGGCTTCGAGGACGACATGCTCGCCGGCCACACGGACCGGTGAGCGTTGCTGGTTGAACGTTGAGGGAGGAAGGTTGAAGGGTGAAGGTTGAGCGGGAGGCCTGGTAGGGACCGTCGTTCCGACGGTCCGCGGCCTCCGGAACGCGAATTTCAGGACACAGGAGTTACGACAATGGCAATGACGATGACGCAGAAGATCCTGGCCGCGCACGCGGGCAAGGACGAAGTGCACGCCGGCGAGCTGATCATGGCGAAGCTCGACCTCGTGCTCGGCAACGACATCACGACGCCCGTGGCGATCGGCGAGTTCCCGAAGTTCGGGAGGAAGAAGGTCTTCGACAGGACGAAGATCGCGCTCGTGCCGGACCACTTCGCGCCGAACAAGGACATCAAGGCGGCGACGCAGTGCGCCTGCATGCGCGCCTTCGCGAAGGACCAGAAGATCCAGAACTACTTCGAGGTCGGCCACGACTGCGGCGTCGAGCACGCGCTGCTGCCGGAGAAGGGACTCGTCACTGCGGGCGACTGCATCATCGGCGCGGACTCGCACACGTGCACCTACGGGGCGGTCGGCGCGTTCTCGACGGGCGTCGGCTCGACGGACATGGCGGCCGGCATGGCCGCCGGCGAGACGTGGTTCAAGGTGCCGTCCGCCATCAAGGTCGTCGTCACCGGCAGGCCGGCGAAGTGGGTCTCGGGCAAGGACCTGATCCTGCACCTCATCGGCCTCGTCGGGGTCGACGGCGCGCGGTACCAGTCCCTCGAGTTCACGGGCTCCGGCATCCGCCACCTCACGATGGACGACCGCTTCACGGTCGCGAACATGGCGATCGAGGCCGGCGCGAAGAACGGCATCTTCCCCGTGGACAAGGCGTGCCTGGACTACCTGAAGGAGCATGGCGCGAAGGAGCCGGTTATCTACGAGGCGGACAAGGACGCCGTCTACGAGCGGACGATCGAGATCGACCTCGCGACGCTGAAGCCGACGGTCGCCTTCCCGCACCTGCCCGAGAACACGCACACGGTGGACAAGATCGGGAAGATCGCGATCGACCAGGTCGTGATCGGCAGCTGCACGAACGGCCGCATCAGCGACCTCCGCATCGCGGCGAAGGTCATGAAGGGGAAGAAGGTCGCGGACGGCGTCCGCTGCATCGTCATCCCGGCGACCCAGCGCATCTACCTGCAGGCGATGGAGGAGGGGCTCCTGAAGCAGTTCGTCGAGGCCGGCTGCGTCGTCTCGACGCCGACGTGCGGACCCTGCCTCGGCGGCTACATGGGCATCCTCGCGAAGGGCGAGAAGTGCGTCGCCACGACGAACCGCAACTTCGTCGGCCGCATGGGCCATGTCGAGAGCGAGATCTACCTCGCGAGCCCCGCCGTCGCCGCGGCCTCGGCCGTTGCCGGCAAGATCACCGCGCCCTGAAGGAGCCGCTAGATGCTCTAGAACGTCTAGAACGCCTAGAACATCTAGAACAACTAGAA
>JAEDMN010000146.1 GCA_016302985.1 Kiritimatiellia bacterium
AGTTCGTTGAAGAGCGTCGTCTTGCCGCTGTTCGGGTTTCCCGCGAGTGCGATGACCTGTGACATAGCCTTACCTAACTTGATTAGCCGTGGTTAACTTATGGTCGAAAAAAAAGAGGGTGCTAGGCGACTTCCACGGTCATCGCCTCGCTGCGACGAATCGAGAGCTCGTAGCCGCGCACGGTCAGCTCGATCGGGTCGCCGGCCGGGGCCACCTTCCGAACGGCGACCTCGGTGCCCTTGACGAGCCCCATGTCCATGATCCGGCGGCGCACCGCCCCTTCCCCGTGGAGGCGCGCGACGACGGCGCGCGCCCCGACCTTCACGTCACTGAGTGTCTTCATGTCCGCTCCTTTCAAACCAGAATGCGGGCGGCAAGGCCGGCGTCCAGCGCGACCCGCGTCTCGCGGATGCCGAGAATCAGGTTGCCCGCGAGTTCGGAGACGACGGTCACCTCCGCCCCTTCCACGAACCCCATGTCGCCGAGATGGCGGCGCACCGCGTCGTTGCCCAGGAGGCGCTTGACCCGGCAGACGCAGCCGGGCTTCATCATCGAGAGTGGCATTCGATTGGTTCCTTCAGACACCCGTCTTTGTTAGACGGCGGTAAGTTTACCAAAGCTAACATGACGGCGCAAGGCGAATGTTAGACAATTTTAACATCGCGCGCGCGACGGTCCGCCGGGACGGCGGGGACCGGGGGCGGACATGCGAAAGGCCCGTCCTGCGGGGGCAGGGCGGGCCTTGGGCGAACAGGTCGCAGTCGTCTACTTCGCGCAGGGACGGTCGAAGCGGTAGCTGCCGGAACCGACCTTCAGCGGGGCCTCGCCGGGCAGCACGATCTCGGCCGTCGTGTTCGGCGGGACCGTGAACGCGTACGCGATCCGGCCGTCCTTCCGCTTCCATTCGCTGGCGATCACGCCGTTCGGGCCGTCCACGCGCGCCTTGGCCCAGGAGAGCGCGTCGATGGGCTGCGGGGCGAGCGTGATGGCGCCGAAGGCGGGCCGGGCGGCGACGGGCACCGCGCTGCACGAATCGCCGGCCTCGACGGGGCGGATGCCGGCGAGGTACTGGTAGGCCCAGCCCACGAAGTCGCCGAACATGATGTGGTTGCGCGAGGAGCCGTCGCCCCAGTCCTCCCAGAGCGTCGTGCCACCCTTCTGAAGCCATTCGGCGGGCGAGGGCTTCGTCGGGTTGACGATCATCCCGAACGCGAGGTCCGTGCGGCCCGCGCGGCTGAGCGCGCGGAAGACATGCTTGGAGCCGAGCAGGCCGACGTCGATGTGGCCGTTCTGCTTCTCGACGGCCGCGACAAGCTTCGCCTCGACCTTCGCGCGCTCGGACGCGGGCACGACGCCGAACGCGAGCGGGAACGCCTGGGCGCTCTGGAAGCCGTTGTCGTAGACGCCATCGCCCTTGTAGAACCTGGCGTGGATGCCGGCGCGCGTCTTCGCCGCGCGCGCGTCGAACTTCGCCGCGTCCCCGGCAAGGCCCTTCAGCCGCGCGATGTTGCGGGCGATCGTCAGGGCCTGCAGGTAGTAGCAGGAGCTCGTGAGCTCGGTGGACGGCATGTGCGCACGGTTGACCGGCACCCAGTCGCCGAGGCCGTGCTTCACGAGGCCGTTCGCGTCCGCAAGCTTCGCCGTGTAGGCGAGGTATTTCGCGAGGACGGGGTAGACCTCGTCGAGGATGCGGCGGTTGCCGCGGCAGGTCCAGAGGTTCCAGGCGATGACGGGCAGCGCGCTGTCCCAGGCGGGGCCGTTGCCCCAGTGGTAGCCCCAGCCGGAGGACGGGACGATGCCGGGGATGTTGCCGTCGGGGAGCTGGGAGTCGCGGATGTCGCGCAGCCACTTCTCGTAGGCGGCCGTGTTCTCGTAGAGGTACTGGGCGAGTTCGCTGGCGATGGAGGCGTCGCCGGTCCAGCCGTTCTTCTCGCGGTGGGGGCAGTCCGTCGGCACGCCGTCCGCGAAGTTGCCGCGGTAGGCCTTGTCGCCCATCTCCATGAGCTTGTTGAAGGTCTCGTCCGAGCAGCGGAACGAGCCGATGGTCGGGAAGGCCGTGTGGACCACGCAGGCGACGACGTCGCTCGGACGCGGCGCCCGGGCGAGCCCCTTCACCACGACGTAGCGGAAGCCGTTCCATGCGAAACGGGGCTCGTACGTCTCGACCTCCGTGCCCGAGCAGACGAAGCGGTCCGTCTGGAACGCCGCGTCCACGGCGCAGGCCCGCTGGGAGGCCGTGTAGCGGAAATGCGCGTCGATCTTGCGCGCCTCGGCGCCCTTGCCGGCGGCCTTGAGCTCGTTGGAGAACTTGAAGTCGTTGAGTCCGTCGCGGACGGACGGGGCCGCGGGGGAGAAATCCCCGTTCACGCGCTCGTCGTAGCGGAGCGAGACGACGTCGCCCTTCTTCTGCCCGCGCAGCGTGAGGCGGATCCAGCCCGCGAGGTTCTCGCCGGCGTCGATCACGAAGGTGCCGTTCCCGAGGTCGTGGATGGACTTCGGATGGAAGGTGCGCATCACCTGCGCGCCGGGGTGGGCCTCGCATACGAGGGACTTGCCGGGCGCGGGGACCTCCTCGGCCATGACGACGTTCTTCTCCAGGTCGGGCATGCGCGGATTCCACGCGCCGACCACCTCGCCCTCGAAGACGTCGTCATGCCCGAGCGGGCTCTTCACCTGGCGCCAGGACTTGTCCGTCACGACCACGTCCTTCGTGCCGTCGGCGTAGGTGATCTCGAGCTGGGCGATGCAGCGCGGGAAGTTGCGCCACGGCGCCGTCTCGAAGTTCCAGGTCGCGACGGCGCGCATGTCGTACCAGCCGTGGCCGACGAGGATGCCGAGCGTGTTGCGTCCCGGCTTGAGCTGCCCGTCGAGGCGGTAGGTGGAGTAGAGCACGCGCTTGTCGAAGACCGTCGGGGACGGATCCAGCACCTTCTCGCCGACCTTGCGGCCGTTCAGCGACGCCTCGTAGAAGCCGGCGCCGGTCACGTGGAGGACGGCGGAGGAGACGGGCTTCTTCACGTCGAATGTCTTCTCGAACGCAGGGGACGCGTTTTCGGCGCGCAGGACCATGTCCTTGCCCCAGGACGGGGCCCGGACCGTGCCCAGTTCCGAAACCGTGCCGTTCGGGGAGGACCAGCCGTCCTTGCCCGTGACGAGCGTCTTCCCGCCGGGAAGAACGATCTTGGCGAGGAACGCGCGGGCGTCCTTCGGCGCGTGGAGGCGGATCGGGTCGACGGGATCGCCCCCCCGGCGCGGGACGTCCGGATAGAGGCGCACGACGACCTTGTTCTCGCCCTTCACGAGCCACGGCGTCATGTCGCGGAAGCGGAGGTAGCGCCAGTCGTGGACATGGCCGCTCCACTTGTTGAAGCTCTTCCCGTTCACATCGATCTCGTGCTGCGAGACGCCGGCATGGACCATCTCGACGAACTCGCCCTTCCGCGCGCCGTCGAAGTCGAAGCTGAACGTCAGCGTCGCGACGCCCTTCGCGTCCGCGGGGGCCGTGATCCACTGCGCCGAGCCGAAGTCCTCGTCCGGACGCGTGCAGGCGGCGGGGCCGATCCACTTCGCCCTCCAGTCCGCGGGCGCCATCACGCCCATCGTCCATTCGCCGGCGTCGCTCCAGTCGCTGCACGCGCCGCCAGCCGTCCAGGTACGGACCTTCCAGAACGCGCGCTGGGACGTCGAGAGCGGGTGCCCGGCGTATTCGACGCCGACGTTGCGGTCGCTCTCGACGCGGCCGGAATCCCAAAGGTCGCCCTCGCCGCGGTCCAGTTTCTCGCGCGAGGAGGCGACGAGGACCTGATAGGCGGCCTGGACCACATTCGTCTCGCCGGCGCCGAGCCCCTGGCCCAGCTTCCAGCCCAGGCGGGGCGCCTGCGTGTCGAGCCCGCAGGGATTGCTCCGGTACTCGACGGTCAGACCGAGGGGCGAACGGACATCGGCGCCGGACTGGGGGCCGCGGCAGCCGGCGAACGCGCATCCCAGCAGGGACGCGGCAAAGGCGCAGAACAGCAGGTTCTTCATGGTCGGGAATCTCTCCGTTTGGTCAGTAAAAAAAAGGGGGGATGGCGCCGTCGGCAACTACCACATCGAGACGGAGCCCAGGGCGTCGTGGAGGATGCGGTTGGCGGCGGCCTCGCGCTCGTGCCGTCCGGCGCTGCCGAGGACGACGACGATCACGCGCCGCCCGTTGCGGCTGGCGGTGAGCGCGATCGAGGAGCCGGAGGCGGCCGTGTAGCCGGTCTTCAGGCCATCGCATCCGGGGACGGGGCGGACGAGTCCGTTCTTGTCGCTCGTGCCCGGGAGGAAGTAGTTGTGGGCCGACAGCCCGAGCTTGACGGCCTCCTCGCCCTCGCCCACCGTGACGGTGCGGTACGCGGGGGATGTGTAGCGGAGCGCGCCCTCGATTCCGACGATCCGGCGGCAGAGACGCGCCTGGTCCGCGGCGGTCGAGGTGTCGAAGCCGCGCGCCTCCCGGAGTCCGGGGGGGAGCCCGTTGGGCGAGTAGTAGCGCGTGGACACCATGCCGAGCTCGCGGGCGCGGCGGTTCATGCGCGCGACAAAGGATTCGACCAGAGCCTTCGAGTTCCACTTCGGGTCGACCGGCATGCGCCCTTTCCCGCCGGCGTGCGCCCAGGCGGCATGTTCGGCCAGGATGACGGCCGCGTCGTTCGCGCTCTTCACCATGATCGCGAAGAGGAGGTCGTCGACCGTCATCGCCTGGCCGGGACGCAGGTCGACCTTGCTCGGCTCCATGCTCGCCGCGTAGGCGGTGCCGACCGCGACGTCCGTAAGCGCGTAGCGGCCGGCCTGGACATCCTCGAGCACGAGCAGGAAGGTCATGAGCTTGGTCACGCTGGCGGGGAACGCCGTGCGGTCCGCGAAGTCCGCGAACAGCACGCGCCCCGTGTCCGCGTCCACCGCGACCGCGCTCCGGTAGGGCGCGAGCGGGCCGGCACCCTTCGGCGCGGGCTTGCCCGTCATCGGCGGCACGTCGTCCCGCGCCCTCGCGGGGGCCTTCTTCGCGGCCCGGACCGGCGCCTTCTTCGCCGCGGACTTCGCGGGCGCGGACCGGGCCGCGCCCTTCTGCCGAGCCAGGCCGCCGGGGACCGGACCGCGCTTCGCCGGCGCCGCGGCGCACGTGGCCGTGGCCGCGAAGAACAGGACGGGGACCGCCAGGAGTTTCAGGACCGTGCGGAAATCAGGCATAGCTGTGCATTCCCGGGAAGATGCGTGAAAGATTGACCCATGTCAGCGTCAGGACGACCAGGACCGCCCCGACGGCGAGGAAGACGTTCGTCGCACGCGGCGAGAGGCGCGGCCGCAGGTGGAAGTAGGCCGCGTAGACGAACCAGGTCGCGAGCGACCACATCTCCTTGGGGTCGAACTGCCACCAGTGCCCCCAGCAGACCTTGCCCCAGGCCGCGCCGAGGACGAGTCCGACCGTGAGCAGGAGGAAGCCCGCGCCGACGAGACGGCGGCCGACGCCGAACGCGGCCCGCACCAGCAGGATGTAGCCGAGGACATAGGCGCCCACGTGCGGAACGAAGAACGGACTCTGGAGCGCGGGCATCAGGCGCTTCGCGCTGCCGTCCATGACGAAGCCGACGGGGATCATCACGAGCACCAGCAGCGCAGCGTCCACGAGCAGCGTGTCCCGGCGGTCGAACTTCGCGGAGACCCAGGTGAGGACGGGAATCAGCGCCGCGGCGCACATGAGGAACTCGTAGAGGTTCTGCATCGGCGGGTGGCCCGTGGCGACCCCGCGGTGCACGAGCATCGCGACCACGCCGGCGAAGGCCAGGCCATAGAGCCCGCGCGCCGCGCGGACCAGTCCCGGCGCGGCCCCGTCACGCCGTGCCGGAGCGGACACCGAGTCCGACGCGCGCAGGCTCGTCCAGGCGAAGCCCAGGGCGCCCAGCATGAGCAGCGCGCCCCCCAGCGCGGCGCAGGGGAGGCCCACGTCGTTCACGCAGCTGAGAATGGTGAAGTAGAGCGGACGGCCGGTGTGCGGGTTCTCCAGCTCTTCGTAGGAGGACTGGTAGACCCACCAGCCGGCCCGCACCAGCGGATGGTTTACGGAGATCGACACCGGCTCGGCGCGGTTCTCGCCGTCCTCGCGCAGAATCGCGCGGCTCGTGTACTGGCGGACCGTCCCCGTGTCCTCCCAGCGGTCGATGGAGAAGTCCTGTAGCTCGAGGTTGAAGCCATGCGCGGTCTCAGAGGCGGCGACGCGGCCCTCCTGCCCCGCCCGCAGGCGAAGATAGCCATCCGGCTCGCCCAGGAACTCGTTCCCGACCCAACCGCCGAGGGCCAGGGCGAAGCCCAGATGGAGCGCAAGCAGCGCGGGGCGGCGGCAGGTGCGCGCGGCGCCGAACAGGCAGAGCACGGCGAGGCCCGCGACCGTGCCGATCGCCGCGTAGTACTTCATGAAGGCCAGCGCACCGTCCGCGCCCAGGCAGGCCAGGCCCACCGAAAGCACGGCGGAGACGACAAGCAGGGCCGCCGCCGTCCGCCGTCCGGACAGAATCTCCCACACGCGCTTCATGCGTCCTTCCGCTAGAGCGCGAGCGCGCCCGTCAGGTCGCGCGCCGCGGCGAAACCCTGGCGCGCACAGTAGTCCGCAATGCCGTCGCACACGCGCGCGGCCGTGGAGGGGTCGGTGAAGGTGGCCGTGCCGACGGCGACGGCCGTCGCGCCGGCGAGCATGAGCTCGATGGCGTCCTTCGGCTCGTAGACGCCGCCCATCGCGAGGAGCGGGAGCTTCGAGCAGTTGTGGACGTCGAAGACGGCCTTCACCGCGGCGGGGTGGACGCAGCGGCCCGAGAGGCCGCCCGTGCGGTTGCCAAGGACGGGACGGCGTGTCTCGATGTCGATCACCATCGCGGGAATCGTGTTGATGAGCGCCAGCGCGTCCGCGCCGGAGTCCTCGCACGCCGCGACGTAGGGACGAAAGTCCGGCACGTTCGGGGCGAGCTTGACGATCAGCGGCAGCGTCGTCGCGGCGCGCGTGGCCGCGACGACCTTGGCCAGTACGGCGGGGTCCTGGCCGAACGTATGGCCGCCGGCCTTGACGTTCGGGCAGCTCACGTTCATCTCGATGGCCGCGACGGGCGCCCCCGCGGCGGTGAGGCGCTTCGCGACCTCGGCGTACTCCTCGACGGAGCCGCCCCAGATGTTGACGATCATCGGCGGGACGGCGTTCGCCCCCGTCTCTGCGCCGACGGTCTCGACGTAGTGCGGCACGTAGTGCTCGACGAACGCCGCGACGCCGGGTCCCTGCAGGCCGATCGCGTTGACCATCCCGCCGAAGACCTCCACATGGCGCGGCATCGGATTGCCCGGCCACGCGTCGAGGCGCACGCCCTTCGCGGTCACCGCGCCCAGTTTCGAATAGTCCAGCGCGCCCACGTATTCCGTGCCGTACCCGAACGTGCCGCTCGCGGTCGTCACCGGCGTGCGCATCTTCAGTCCGCCCAGATTGACTTCAAGATCCATGGTCGCTCCTCCCTACCAGACAATGTCCTCGGCCTTGAAGACCGGGCCGTTCACGCAGCAGCGGGCGTTGAAGGCCTCGCCGTTCGGCAGCTTCACCTTCTGGATGCAGGCGAAGCACGCGCCCACGCCGCAGATCATGTGGCGGTCCATCGAAATCCAGCCCGGCATCCCCGTCCCCGTCGCGCGCTGCGCGACCGCCTTCAGCAGACCGTCGGGACCGCAGGTGTACAGTTCAAAGGCCTCGCCCTTCTGGCGCAGCTCGGTGAGCACGTCGTCCAGCGGGTCGACGACGAACCCCTTCGCGCCGGCGCTGCCGTCGTTCGTCGCCGTGCGCACGTCCACCCCCAGCGCGGCGAAGCGGTCGAGTGCGAGCAGGTCGCCCTTCGTGCGGCCGCCGACGAAGAGAATCGGTTTCAGTCCGGCCGCGACCTGTCGCTTCGCGAGGAAGTGGAGCGGCGCGACGCCGTAGCCGCCGCCGACAAGCAGCGGCACGCCCGAACAGGCGACGGGGAAGCCCCTACCCAGCGGTCCCAGCACGGAAACGGCGTCGCCCGGCTTCGCCTGCGCGAGCGCTTCGGTGCCCCGGCCGACGATCTTGTACATCACGGTGACCTGGCCGTCGCACGCGTCGAAGACACTGAACGGGCGCCGCAGCGCGCTCGCCTCCAGTCCGGGCACCTTCACGTGCACGAACTGGCCCGGCACCAGCGCCGCCGCCAGCTTCGGGGCTTCGACGACTAGAAACCGATAACCTGGTCCCGCCTCCTCATGCGAAACGATTCTCGCAATCTCGTCAATGGCCATGTACCACTCCTTGCCTTCACCGATGAAATCGAATGCCGCAATTATAGCAAATCAGTCCTGCGATGTCCCCTGTCGC
>JAEDMN010000147.1 GCA_016302985.1 Kiritimatiellia bacterium
ATGGGCCGAATGAACATGATGCGAACGCTGGTTCTAGCGCTGTCTACGTGGGGGATCGCATTGCTTGGAGCGTGCGGTGCCATGACGAACGATGTCGACAGGGTGCTGGACGAAAAACTGTTTGTAGGACCGGCGACCTATCAGTATTCGCTCACGTTGTCCAGGCTTCGTCTTGCGATAGACAGCGATGAGTCCGTGGACGATGTGGGGGCGTTGAAGCGCCGGATCTTTCAGAAGGTTGTTGGGCTTCCCGTATCAACGAACATGGTTGCTCCTGCGTCCCATTTGCGAGCAAAGGAAGACATGATTTCCGATTTGTCGCGGTGGGTTTGCGGTGCGCTCAAAGAGGAGGATGCGCTATTCTTTCTCGCAATGTGCGCACATGTTGAAGTCGTAGGTACCAATGACCTTTCTGCCGCCTATGCCCTGGCCGTTGAGAAAGACCGGGCCTTGGGATGGGATGAGAAAAGGGGAGGGTACTCTGGACATCTACCGCCGAATTTCCGCGTTTGGCGGGAGGAGATGAAGGGCAGACTCAAATGGAACTCGGCAGTTACGGGATTTCGGAAAAGAATGACAGATGTCGCGGTTCAAATTCTGAACGACATTTGGAAAGACGAGGAGGAAGGGGAGCGGAAGAAAAAGATCAGACGAGCTGTGGAGTCGTCTGGGTTGACAATGCCGGGAGATTCCGGAGGTGTCTCGGATGATGATTTTACAGTCTCACTTGAAAACTAGATTCCTTCCCTAACCTGCCGTGAGGTCGTTCTGGGAGGTCGGGGAATCGGGTATAATACGCGCATGGAAAACTTCAAGACGCTGAACATGGATGAGGGCCTCGTCGCCCTGAAGGCCCTTGCGGGCGCGCGGCTGGTCGACGTGCGGACGCCCGGGGAATTCGCCGAGGGACGCATTCCGGGCGCCCTCAACATCCCGCTGGACACAATCGGCCCCGGGACGCGGACGGCGCTTCCGGACTTCGCGACGCCGCTGTTTGTCTACTGTCGTTCCGGCATGCGGTCGCGCGCCGCCTGCGCCAAGTTCGCCGAACTTGGCTACGGGGAGGTCTGCGACATCGGCGGCATCCTCGACTACGCGGGGCCGCAGGAGCGATAGCGCGTGTCGCACCCTGCAGCGGGATTGTCGTTGCAGCCTATGACTGGTGGACGAAGGAACGGTTCGAGAGGATTGGGAACCGTGTCGACTGGAGCTTGTACAAGCCGTTCGCCGCGAGCAATCGGCTCGTTTCGGTCGTGGCGCCGACGCAGCTGGCCTCTGGTGAAGCCTGGCGGGATGGGATGTGCTATACTGGAGGCATGAAGAGAATCCTTCTTGGCCTCGCCTGCGCCTTCTGCACCGCCCCGCTCTGGGGCCTCGACTTCGACGTCCGGAAGAACATCCCCTATTCGGACGCCGCCACGAACTGCGTGCTGGACGTCATGTGGCCTGTCGGCGTCTCCAACTGCGCCGTCGTGGTGAACCTCCACGGCGGCGGGCTCACGGGCGGCGGCAAGCACTTCGCGCCTTGGCCGGAGGAGGCGAAGGGCCGCGATGCCGTCGTGCACGTGGCCGTGAAGTACCGCCTGCTGAAGGCGGGGAGCGACGCGGTCAAGCCCGCGGACTGCATCGCCGACGCGGCGGCGTCCGTCGCCTGGACCCTGAAGAACGTCGCGCAGTTCGGCGGCGACCCGAAGAAGGTGTTCGTGACCGGCATCTCCGCGGGCGGCTACCTCACGGCGATGGTGGGCCTGGACGCGCGCTGGCTCGCGCCGCACGGGTGCAAGCCGGGCGACCTCGCCGGCATCGTGCCGCTCACGGGCCAGATGACGAAGCACTTCAACGTCCGCAAGATCGGCTTCAAGGACGCGGATCCGCAGTTCCAGCCCAAGATCGACGAGTGGGCCCCGCTCTTCTACGCGAAGGAGAAGGACCTGCCGCCGGCCAGCTTCCTCACGGGCGGCCGCGATGTCGAGTGGAAGGGCCGCGTGGAGGAGAACGAGATGCTCGCCCGCGCGCTGCGCGACTGCGGCTACCCGAAGACCGAGTTCCACGAGACCGAGGGCGACCATGGCGGCGGCGTCGCGGAGAGCGCGTACTACCTGCGCGACTTCGTGATGGCGAAGGCCGATGCGGACGGCGTCGCGCGCCTCGCGGACGGCGAACGCGTCGTCTTCTTCGGCGACTCGATCACGCACGGCGGCAAGTACATCTACTACCTCCAGCTGTTCCAGGACCTGCGCCGCCCCGGCAGCGGCACGCGCCTGCTGAACGGCGGCATCAGCGGGGACTGGGCCGGCGGCGGCCTCGCGCGGTGGAAGGACGACATCCTGCCGATGAAGCCGGACCGCGTGTTCGTCATGTTCGGCATGAACGACGTCGGCCGCGACAACTACGCGACCACGACGCCGACGGAGGCCCAGGCGAAGGCGCGCGCCCGCTCGCTCGAGGGGTATGCGGCCAACCAGCGCAAGCTGGCCGAGATCCTGCCCGCGTCCGGCGTGAAGACCGTCTTCATCACGCCGTCGCCCTACGACCAGTACTCGCCGATGCCGGGCAGGGAGAACCTCGTCGCGTGCAACGACCCGGGTCTCGCGGCGTGCGCGGACATCGTCCGGAAGCTCGCGGCCGAGAAGCACTTCGGCCTCGTCGATTTCCACGCGCCGATGACGGAGATGTTCAAGGCGCATCCGGAGGCGCCGTTCTGCGGCGACCGCGTGCATCCCGGCGCGGAAGGCCACCTCGTGATGGCCGCGCACCTCGTGGACGCTATGCGCTATTCGCCCGTCCTCGCCCGCGCCGTGATTGACGCGGAGAAGGGGAGGGCCGTCAAGATCACGCAGGGCCAGACCAGGAACTGCGTGCTCACGCGCGTCGCCGCGACCCCGGACCGCGTCGCGTTCACCTACGCCCCGAAGGCGCTGCCGTTCCCGAAGCTGCCCGAGTACGTGAAGATGGACGGCGCGTTCTACCCGCTCACGCAGCGTCTCAACCAGGAACTGCTCGTGGTGAAGGGGCTCAAGGAGGGGCGCTACGACCTCGCGTTCGACGGCGTCAGGCTCGGCACGTACACGGCCGCCGCGTTCGCGAAGGGCGTGAACGTCGCGCTGCTGGACACGCCGAACCAGCAGCGCGCCCAGGCGGCGGCGAAGCCGATGTACGCGCTGCAGGGCCTCGAGGGCCGCCTGCGCGATTTCGAGCTCGTCTGCATCATGCTGCGCCGCGGCAAGGTCGATCCGCGGGACGTGGCCGCTTCCACGAAGTGGCTCGACGACTGGCTGAAGCGCGAGGAGAAGAGCCGCTACATCGGCGCGTTCCGCGCCTGGGCGAAGAGCTACCGCGACGTGGCGCCGGTCCGGGCGTCGCTCGAGGCACAGGCCGAGGACCTCTACGAGCGGATGGCCGCGGTGCGCCCGGCCGTCTCCCGCGTGACGATCGAGCCCGTGCGCTGACGCGCGCCGGCAGGGCGACTCCTGGAAGGTCGACGGAGACTCCTCTTCGCGCAAGCTCGCGCCCATCCCCTCCGGCCTCCACTTCGTCGTCCGCTGACCGGGCGTCCGAATATGGTAGAATAGGGGCATGAAATCCCAGTCGACAGACTTCCGCGCGCAGCATGGACAGGGTGGCGCCGTGGACATCCTCTTCGAAGACGCCGACCTTCTGTTCGTGGACAAGCCGGCGGGGATGATCGTGCATCCGGCCCCGGGGCACGAGACGGGGGCGCTCACGCAGGCGCTCGTCGCGCACTGTCCGGCGATGGCGGAGGTGGGTAGCCGGGAACGTCCCGGCGTCGTGCACCGTCTCGACCAGGACACAAGCGGGGTGATGGTCTTCGCGAAGACGGCGCGCGCCTATCTGGCGCTGCGGAAGCTGTTCGAGTCCCACGCGGGGATCGAGAAGACGTACCTCGCCGTGCTGCATGGCGCGCCGAAGCCGAAGGAGGGCGTGCTCGACACGCCGATCGGGCGGAAGGGCTGGGACGCGAAGCGCATGGCGGTCGACGGCCGGGACGGGAAGCGCGCGGTGACGCGCTGGACCGTGCTGCAGAAGGCCGGCGGCCTCGCGCTGGTCGAGTTCCGCATCGAGACGGGCCGCACGCACCAGATCCGCGTGCATGCCGCGCATCTCGGCCATCCCGTCGCGGGCGACCCGCTCTACGGCGACGCCGCGGCCGACCGGCGGATGCGGAATCCGCCCTGCCGCACGCTGCTGCACGCGGTCGGGCTCGCCTTCGACCATCCGTTCACCGGGAAGCGGCTCGAGGTCTTCGCCGAACCGCCGCCGGACATCCTGTATGCGCGGTAGCGAAGGGCGACCTGTGGTATAATAGCCGCATGAAGTACACCACCTACGTCGGCAGCTACACGGGCGCCGGCCACAACGAAGGCATCCACATCCTCGAGAGCGACGCGGAAACCGGCGATTTCCGCCTGATGAACGTGATCGACACGGTCGCGGACCCCATCTACATGGCGCTGAACCGGGATTGCACGCGGCTCTACACGGTGCTCGCGCGGCCGGGGTTCGGTCCGAAGGGCCGCAACGGCGGACTCGCGGCGTTCAGGCTGAACGCCCTGGGCGACCGGCTCGAGCCGATGAACGAGATCCCGACGGGGTGGACCGTGCCGTGCTACGTCGCGCTGGATCCGTCCGAAAAGGCGCTCGTCTACGCGGAGTACTCCTGCGGCACGGCGGGCTACGCGGACCTGCTCGCGGATGGCTCGATCGATCCGGCCTGCGCGGGCGCGCCGAACGCGGTGAACGCGCGCTGCCAGGTGCAGCACAGCGGGAAGGGTCCGAACCAGCCGCGCCAGGACCGTGCGCACGCGCACTGCGCGGTGGTGACGCCGGACGGGAAGTACGAGCTTGTCGTCGACCTCACGCTGGACAAGGTGGTCGCGTACGACTTCGCGCGCCGCGCAGAGGGGCTGAAGGCCGTGCCGGAGGCCAGCATCGACACGGGGACGGTCGTGCCGGGGGCGGGTCCGCGCCACATCGTCTTCCATCCGAACGGGAAGTTCGCGTTCATCGTCTTCGAGCTGCACAGCCTCGTCGCGAGCTACCGCTACACGGGCGCGGGCTTCGAGTTCGTCGAGGTGAAGTCCCTGCTCGCGAAAGGCCTGACGGACTTCAGCAAGGCCGCGGCAATCAAGCTTTCCGAGGACGGTTCGCAGGTCTTCTGCTCGAACCGCGGGCACGACTCGATCACCGTCTTCAACGTCGACGCGGACACCGGGAGGCTGGAATACCTCAACAATGCGAAGGTCGGCGGGCAGTTCCCGCGCGACTTCGAGTTCTTCCCCGGCGGGAAGTTCTGCCTGGTCGGCCTCAAGGAGAGCTGGCGCCTCGCGAGCTTCGCGTACGACCGGGCGAAGGGGACGTTCGAGTCCGTCGCCACGATGGAGGGCGTGTACCGCCCGCTCTACTTCAGGTTCAAGACGCGATGAGCCGCCGCTACAAGATCGTCCTCGCGTACGACGGCACGGCGTATTCGGGGTACCAGGTGCAGGACAACGGGGTCTCGGTTCAGCAGCGACTCGAGGAGGTGCTGGAATACCTCGACCGCCAGCCCGTGCGCGTGTTCGGTTCGAGCCGGACGGACGCGGGCGTGCATGCGCGCGGGTTCGTCGCGCATTTCGATCTCACGAAGCCGATTCCGCCGCAGGGCCTGCTGCGCGGCATGAACGCGCGGCTGCCGGACGATATCCGGGTGCTGAAGGCGTCCTACGCGAAGCCCGACTTCGACGCGCGGAAGTCCGCGAAGGGCAAGGAGTACCGCTACTTCGTGTACAACGCGGACATCCTGCCGCCGCACCTCGCGCCGTACTGGACGTTCTGCCACCGTCCCCTCGACGTACAGGCGATGCAGGACGCGGCGAACCGCTTCGTCGGCCGCCACGACTTCGTTTCCTTCGCGGCGAATCCGCACCGCGACCTCGAGACGACCGTGCGGAACATCTTTTCGTTCAAGGTGCGGAAGGCGGGTCCGCGCGTCACGTTCATCGTGCAGGGCGACGGCTTCCTCTACAAGCAGGTGCGCTCGATGGTCGGCTTCCTCATCAGCGTCGGCAAGGGCGGCGAAAAGCCCGCGGCGGTGACGGAGCTGCTCGAGGCGGCCGCCCCGCGCACGGCGCGCGTGCAGACGGCCCCGGGCAAGGGCCTGTTTCTCTGGAAGGTGTGGTACAGGTGACGTCGAAGGTTGAACATTGAAATGTTTGAAGTCTAGGGAGTGGAAGGGTTGGAAATGAGGCGTTTCGAAGGCAAGGTGGTGCTCGTCACGGGCGGAAACCGGAACACGGGCATCGAGATCACGGACCTCTTCATCCGCGAGGGGGCGACGGTGTTCATGTGCGGGTCGACGCCGGAGTCGACGGCGCGCGGCGAGAAGATCCTGCGCGACCGGAACATCGGCGACTTCACGGCGATCACGTGCGACATCGGCGACCTCGCGCAGGTGACGGCGATGTTCGACGTCATCGAGAAGAAGGCGGGCCGGCTGGACATCCTCGTGAACAACGCGGCGCACCAGGGCATCGGCCAGGGCGGTCCGCTCGAGATGGACCCCGCGAAGATGATGGAGGTGCTGCGCGTCAACCTCGTCGGCGGTTTCCAGGTGACGCAGATGGCGTGCAACCGCTTTTTCATGAAGCAGGCGCCGAACCCC
The DNA here is from genome assembly GCA_016302985.1 of Kiritimatiellia bacterium. Taxonomy (GTDB): domain Bacteria; phylum Verrucomicrobiota; class Kiritimatiellia; order RFP12; family UBA1067; genus RUG572. The sequence continues at coordinate 6,662 of JAEDMN010000147.1, forward strand.
GCGACGAACCAGCGCGGCGTGGTCGTGACCCTCGGGTCCAACACCTCGCTGCGTGCGATCCGCAACCGCACGAGCTACGTGACGTCGAAGGGCGGCATCGACGCGATGGTGCGTTCGCTCGCGCTGGACCTGGGGCCGCTCGGCATCCGCGTGAACGAGGTCGCGCCGGGCTACATCTACACCGAGCGCTGGGACGTGCTGGACGAGAAGATCAAGGCGCGCCGCCGCCTGAACTGCCCGCTGCGCAAGGAGGCGACGGGCGGCGACATCGCGGACGCCGTGGCGTTCCTGGCCTCGGACGCGGCGCGCAACATCGGCGGCGAGCGCCTCGTGGTCGACGCCGGCTGCTCGGCTCAGCACATGCCGGAAGACGTGGACTTCTAAACCGCCCTACCGGCGGCCGCGACCACCTTGGCCGCCGGGACCGCGGCCCCAGCCACCCCAGGTGTCGGTGGCCTGGTAGACGGCCTTGACGGTGTCGACGAGCTCCTTGGCGTTCTCGCCCTTGACGCCGAACGTGCGCGCCGTCTGGTTGAGCAGCACCTCGCGCTCGGTCTGCGCGAGCTGGCGCATCTTGCCGCGGTTCTCGTGCATCTCCTTCCACAGCGCGTCGCGCTGCTCGTCGGTGACGCCCTCGTTCCGGAGGTCCATCAGGTCCTGGATCTCCTCGTTCCGGGCGATGAGGTTCTGGTATTGCTCGTGGACTTCGCGCTGCTTCGGATTGAGCCGGTTGATGTCGACGGACGCGAGGATGTCCAGCTTGCCCTGCGCGCGTTCGAGGCTGCGGGCGCGGCGCTGTGCCCAGCCATTCGTCATCGCGGCGTACTGCTCGGGGTTGTTCCTGCGCATTTCCTCGAAGTGCGCGCGCATCTCGGCTGCACTGCGGGGCCAGCCGCCGGGGCCACGCCGGGGGTCCTCTTGCCGCGGCTGTTCCTCGACCTTCTGCTCTTCCAGCTGTTCCGGGGATCCCTTTTCGGCGAGCTGGCGCTCGAGTTCCCTGACGCGGTCGCGCAGCCGGCGCACGGCGTCGTCGTCCTGCTGGGGCTTCACCTTCTTCGCAGGGCGCTGCGCCTTCGCCTCGGGCGCGGCCGGCGCGGCCGCGGGGCTGGAGGGGCGGGCGAGGTAGCCGAGGACCGCGCCGCAGAGCAGCGCCGGGATGGCCACGGCGAGGGTGTGCTTGAAGTTCATGAGGACATTATAGCAGAGTTCGGGCTGAACTATCGTCCAAATTCGCGTGCATCTTAGTCCGATTAGTCCGAAAGGCTTGGCGGTACCGCGCTCCAGCGCACGCGCGCCGAGCCCGTGTGGGGGAGGAAACAGGAGAACGGGATTGGGCCGGAGAACATGAAATCTCCAGACGAGAGGATGCGCTTCGCGCGGGCGTGGGGTACGGAACGGCCCGGCACGCACATCTGGAATCATCCGTTCGGGTCACGCCGGATGCAGGGTGTTCGTCACGGGCGCCGGGGACCGGCGCGCCCCCAAGCGTTCGGGGCCGGGTGTCTGTGCTGTACGAGTCTCCTGTCCTCCTGAAAAATCCAGTCCTCCTGTTCTTCGCCCGCGCGCGCCGTTTCCCCGGCTCCTGTCCTCCTGACAAATCCAGTCCTCCCGTTCTTCGCCCGCGCGCGCCCGTTCCCCGGCTCCTGTCCTCCTGACAAATCCAGTCCTCC
>JAEDMN010000148.1 GCA_016302985.1 Kiritimatiellia bacterium
GTTCTTGTGTGCCGCCTGTTAAGTCCACTCAAAGCCGGCCGTCCACTCCCGGCCCCGCACGCGCCGCGTCCTCTGCGCGGGATCTCCGTCTCTGCGCTGCGCCGCAGGCACCCGGCTCCGCACACCTGGCCCCGCGCGCTTACTTGCGCGCCGGCCCCCGGCGCGCGTGATCAAGTCGAAAACAGGAGAACAGGAGGCAGGGGGAGCCTCCGCGCGTCGTGCCGAAAGCAGGAGAACAGGAGTCGGGAGGAGCCTCCGCGCGCCGGGCCGAAAACAGGAGAACAGGAGGCGTGAGGGACTTCCATAAAATTATGAAGCCCGCAAGCGAAAAACGCACGCGGGCTTGGACGGAAACGCGATTTTGAGATTTTCAAGTGGCAAACTCGGGAAGGGCGTGTCGGCCGACCTGTTCTTCCTGCCGGTGAAGCGTCCGGCGAAGTAAGACGCTCCGATTTGTGGTATAATAGGGTAAACTCAAAAAAGGAGGTTCCTGAGATGAAACGGAGAAGTTTCATGAAGCTGGGGCTGGCGGCGATGGCCGCGCCGACGATTGTGCCGCGCCATGTGCTGGGCGGCGAGGGCTACACGGCGCCGAGCGGCCGCATCACCCTGGGCGGCGTCGGCATTGGTGGCGTGGGACATGGGCAGATCAAGGCCCTCGCGAGCGTCGGCTTTCAGGTCGAGGCGCTTTGCGACGTCGACGACGTGCACGGCAAGAAGACGTACGACGCCTTCCCCCAGGCGCGCCGCTACCGCGACTTCCGCGAGCTGCTCGCGCAGGAGGGGGACAAGGTCGATGCGGTCTACTGCGGCACCCCGGACCACACGCACGCCTTTGTGACGCTCGCCGCCCTCCGGGCGAAGAAGCACGTTTGCTGCGTCAAGCCCCTCACGCGGTCGATGGAGGAGTGCTACCTCGTCTGCGACGAGGCGAAGAAGGCCGGCGTCGCGACGCAGGTCACGGCCTCGCCGCACACGGACGACGCGGCCTGCCACGTCCGCGAAGTGATCGCGTCGGGCATCCTCGGCGACATTGTCGAGGTCTACGCCTGGACGCGGCGTCCCGTGTGGCCGCAGGGCATGCCGTCGTATCCGAACTTCAAGACCGAGGTGCCGTCCACGCTGGACTGGAAGCTCTGGATCGGCTCGGCCGAGATGCGGGACTTCGCGGACCGCTGGCCCAACGACAATCCGATTCCGAAGATGGCCCCCGAAACCTGGGGCGGCGCGGCCGTGTACCATCCGTTCAACCATCGTGGCTGGTACGATTTCGGCGCGGGCGCGCTGGGCGACATGGGCTGCCACTGGGCGAACACGATCTACAAGGCGCTCGACCTGGGGCATCCGTCGATGATCTCCGCAAGCTGCACCCGCCGCAGCGCGGTGGCGTTCCCGCTCGCGAGCGTCGTCACCTTCGACTATCCGAAGCGCGGCAGCATGCCCGAGGTGCGCTTCACGTGGTGCGACGGCCTCATCAAGCCGCCGTCGCCGAAGGAGCTCAACGGCGCGGCGCTGCCGAACGAGGGCGTGATGTACATCGGCACGAAGGCCAAGATGCTTATTCCGATGGAAGGCGACCGGGGCTGCCACATTCTCAACGACCAGCTCAACGAGCAGGCGAAGTCGATTCCGCGGACCCTGCCGCGCCGCGGCAACGTCTGGCAGGAGTGGCTGGATGCGTGCAAGGGGGGCGAACGGGCCGGCTGCGACTTCGAATGGGCGAAGCTCATCACCGAGTTCGTGCTGCTGGGCAACCTCGCGGTGCGCACGGGCGGCGCGGTCGCGTTCGATCCGGCGGCGTTCCGCGTCGCGAACAACGCCGCGGCGAACGACCTGCTGCGCCTCAAGTACTACAACGGCTGGAAACTCTGAAATTCTGGTAATAGGTTAGCCGCAGTCAAGCTCGGCGACTTCGGCCTCGCCCGCCTCGCGGGCGACACCGGCAGCTCCGCCGGCACGCGCAAGTACATGGCTCCGGAATGCGCGCGCGGCGAAGCCGCGACGGCCGCGTCGGACCAGTATTCCCTCGGCGCTACGCCCAGGAGGCGCATCAGCGCCTGAAGTCGCGGCGCGGACGGAATCCCCTGCGCTCCCTCCCGCCGCGGCCACCGACGTCACCCCGGACGCCGGGACGCGAGTAGCCCCGCACCTTCGGCCGCGGCACGTCCGGCCTGAGGTCGCTGGACAGCATGAACTTCTTCAGCGGTTCGTAGCCGCGCGCCGCCATCAGCTTGTCCCATGCCGCCGGCAGGACGATCCTGACGGTCGCCGAACCGCCGCCCGGCAGGCACTGCTCCTTGTTGCGCGCCGCGTCGCCCGTCACGAGGAAGATGTTTTTCCCCTCCTGCATCGCGGGCACGGTCTCCATCGTCTTGAGGCCGGTCCAGCCGAGCCACGGCGGCGTCGACGTCTTCTTCGCGCCCTCCGCCTCGGCGATCCGCGCCTGCTGCCGCTCGAGCGGACACGTCGCCGGATCGAACGCGCTGCCCGGGTTGCCCCAGTAGTTCGCGAAGGCGCGGCTGCCAAGCGGATTGCGCGCCGTCTCCACGAGCGCGGACTCGAAGGCGTCCTTCGACTTGTAGGCGGCCGCCAGGTCGCGCGCCACGTCCGGCGTCAGCAGGAAGGTGCGGTAGACGCACGGCATCCCGCTGCCGACCGCCATCTGCTGCTTCTCGACCGCGTCCCACGCCACCATGTCCTTGATCTTCTCCGGGTCGGTCGTCGCCGGCACGAGGTTGTTGCCCCAGTTGATCGCCGACGCGCAGGAGAGCGTCGAATCGTTGAGCGCGTGCCCCTGCTGCATGTGGTACGGCTTCCAGCCGACCTTCAGCGCCGCCTCGTCGTTCTCCACGAGCACCCACGGCGTCAGGTAGCCGAAGGTCCCCATCCTGTTCTCCTTCACCCGGTAGCCGCCGAGGTTGAGCAGCGCCAGGTTGACGAAGCGCCCGAGCATCATGTTCTTCGGCTCGGAGATCTCGCCCTGCCCGCAGTCGAAGCCGAGCTGCCGCGCCACGGGGCCGTTCAGCCAGCAGTACGGCGTCCAGGCGTGCGTCGAGACGAGCGTGCGGCGGAAGTCGCCCGCCTTCAGCGCCTCCGCGAAGGCGAGCAGGAGCGGCATGAACTCCGGCGGACACCCCGCCATCACGCCGTTGACCGCCACGTGGCGCACGGTCACCTCCCGCTGCATCGGCGGAATCGCCCCGAGGGAATGGCCGGGCGGCAGGTCGGTGAACGTCAGAAACTCCGCCACGGCCGCCTCGGTCGGGAGGATGACGGGCAGACCGTCCGTCCAGCCGGAATCCAGAAACGCCTGGCGGAGCTGCGCCTCGGTCCCGGTGATCGCCGCGCCATCGGCGAAATCCTTCGCCTTGTCGGGCGTGTTCTCCGACGCGTCGATCGGCGTCGTCAACGCCTTCCTGACGGCCGGCCACAGGACCTTCCGCGTGTTCTCGAGCAGCTCCTCCCGCGTGTGGGACGCAAAGGCGCCGGGGTACTCGGCCACGCGCTGCACGGCGAGCCCCGCGGCCCGCGCCGTGTTCTTCGCCTGCTTGACGAAGCCCGGCCCCGCGATCATCACGGACGGGATTCCGAGCACCTCGGCGGCGATGCACGACCCCGTCTCCTTCGGTGTGCAGAGCCCGCACCCGCCGTTGCCCGCGACGACCGCGTCGACCTTGAATTCCTTCAGCCGCGCCTGGAACTCGTCCTTTTCGCGCCGGACCACCCCCGGCCGCGGATACGGTCCCGCCGAGCCGATCTCATTCAGCAGATAGACCTTCGCCGTCGGGAACTCGGCCAGGATCAGCCGCTTCAGCTCCGGATGCGTCACCGACGCCATGAAGCTGCCGCCCACCAGCGCGATCGTCTTGCCCGCCAGCGTGTCGAGCCGCGGTCCCTGCTTCACCGGCGTCACCGCGCGCGCCGGCACGGGCGAATAGACGGCCAGCTCCGCCGCCTCCCCGGCCTTCGGCAGCGGACACATCCCGTCCTTGCACGCCTCCTTCGCCTCGACAAACGCGCCGAATCCAAACAATCCGGCGCAGACCAGGGACTTAATGGCATTTCTTTTCATCGTTCCGATCTCCTTCTGGGAGGTAGGAATGCACCGGCGACAGGAAATCTACACGTACGTCGAGAGAGGGGCCGGTGATCGTCACCGGATGAGCAGCATCGTGCCCAGATTCGGAGCCTTGACGAACACGCGGAAGAAATCGAGGTCGTAGTACGGCGCGGCACTAGCCGTACTGGAGCCCGTATTGATCCACTGGAGGACGTTGTCCCGTTCCTTCAAAAGGTCCTGCGGAAGCTCGTAGCGGACGACTGCGTAGGCGTCCGGCACGTTCCCTTCGTCCAGAATGCGGCCGTTGAACGAGATGGCATAGCCCTGATGGTCGCGAACGTCTCCGCCCTGGTACCATCTGTTGAAGGCTCCCTCGTGGATGAACCGGTAGTGCCGGTCCAGGAGGTCCCCGGGGATATCGAAGTGGAACACGAGGTTGGTGCGCCCCGGGGATTCGGAGATGACGCGGCGCAGATGGGACCAGTCCGTGTCCGTCACGTAGAAGTTCGGCGAGTTCAGCCATTCCGCGCAGAACGGCGAATTACGCTTGTCCTCCAGTCCGACCTGCCAGCTGCCGCCCAGCGCGGCGGCGTCCAGCGTGACGACGCCCGCGCCGCCGTCCACGCGCGTCACGGTCAGCTCGTTGCCCGTCGTCCGGTCGATGACACCCGGCGGGACGAAGGCGCAGGCGGTGCCGCCCGGCACCACGCCGACCGTGTCGACCGTCCGGCCGTTGACGTCGACCCGGATCCTGCCTGCCGCGGAATCGGCGGTTGCCGTCCAGCGGAACACCTCCGCGAGATTGGTCACGGCGTTGTTCGGCGTCTGGAACCTGAACGTCACGCTCTGACCGGATGCCAGCGCGGCGGGGAAGCTTGTCCAGGCGTCCGTCACGTCCGCCACGGCGGTCCCGGGCGTCGGGGAGAACTCCTGCGACTTTCCGTTCGCCACGCCCACGCGGAACATCTCGGGGAGTCCATCGGCCATCACCTCGCGCACTTCCGCCTCGGTGAGCGTCCGTCCCCAGATCGCAAGCTGTCCGTAGCTCACCCGCGGCGAACAGATGGCGTCACCCCACTTGTGCACCTTGCTCACACCGTTGGTGATCGTCGAACGGGTGGTCGCCGTGCCGTCCTCCGTGCCGAGCAGGACGAACGGATGCCGCGTCAGCGTCAGTCCGCCGCACCGGTCGGGCGCCATCGTGTGGGTGGCCGTGCCGATGACCGAGTTCGTCCGGCAGAAATACAGCTTGAAGGTCCGGTCGTTCACCGCGAGGCATACGTCGACCCACTCGTCCGGAGAGAACGAGCTGGTTGCGCTGAACGCGGACGGCACGGCCTTCCCGACATCGTTGGTCGCGCCGTAGTAGCACCGGATGTACTTCATCCCGTTGCTTCCGGTCTCCATCGAGAGCATCGCCCCGGAATTCCCGTTCGCGTAGCCCACGTCGAGGAAGTGGTACACGCTCTGCGCATACGGCTCCTCGCGGTCGAAGCGGACGCGGGCGAAAATCGTGTAGTCGCACCCGATGCCGGAATCCTTGAGGACGTTGGAGAAGTTCACAGCCCCCGGCCAGACCTCCGCGGTCTGCGGATCGGGGCCTGTCCAGTCGACGGGCTGGGCGAGATAGAGGACCCGTTCGTCCTGCGCCCTGCCCGTATACGGCCGGGCGACACGCTCGGTCCGCCACTGCACGCCCGCCGGATAGCCGTAGCGCTTGCCCCCGCCGAGGGCCGCGTCACCGCCCCCCAGTGTCAGCGCGTCCCGGGCGTCACCATCTACGAACTGCCCGTCCTCGGTCCGCGTGCAGCCCATGCCGCGGAAGTAGAGGACGGCGTCGTCCATCACGTGGGCGGACGCCACGGCCGCACCTATGACCGCAAGCAGCAACAACATACGCTTCATGTAAACCTCCGTTCGTTCCGGTGATGTGGACCAGACATTTGAAACTACACCCGGATCTCCTCGCCGTCCTTCTGGTAGAGGCGCACCCAGTCGATCTCGTAGTCGATCGGCAGGTCCTCGGGCTTCAGCTCGCTGTCCTTCGCCATCCAGCCGTGTCCCGGCGTGAAGACCTCGTTGTTGAAGATGACGCTGTGGAAGTCGTGGTGCCCGGCCATGCCCTTGAGGGGCTTGGGGGAGTAGTCGTGCGCCTCGTCGATCGGAATCGAGCAGTACCGCATGCCGTCCACGTAGAAGCTCATCGCCTGCGGCGTCCATTCGAAGCCGTAGACGTGGAACGCGCCGTTCAGCGCCTCGGGGTCCGGGAACCGGTAGCCGCGCGACTCCTGCGAGAAGCCCTCGCCGCCCGGCAGCATCACGTGGTCGGTCTTCTTCTTCTCCGCGTTCCATCCCCACTTGTGGAGGTTCGCGACGACTTCGTCCTTCGACGAGAAGACCTCGAAGATGTCGACTTCGCTCATCCACGGACACTTCTGGTGCTGCTTCGGCACCGTCATCCAGAAGCTCGGCCAGGCGCCGTGCTTGAAGGGAACCTTCGCGCGCATCTCGAGGTAGCCGTACTTGAACGCCATCGTCTCGTGCGTCGCGACGCCGCGCGAAAGGAGGCAGCGCTTCGCCGGGTCGGGCGAGGGACGCACGTGCAGGCAGAGCTTCGAGTCCTTCACCTCGTACGTCCGCGCGTCGTTCGCGTAGAGGCAGTCCGTCGAATTCATCGTCGCGCGGAAGCGCCACTTCTTCGGATCGAGCTCGCCGCCGTCGAACTCGTCGCTCCAGACGAGCTTCCGCGCGGCCTTGAGCGGAGCCGTCTCGCTGAAGCTGAACGGCGCGGACGCGATCGGCCGCCCCGCCTTGCCGAAGCATTCCCTGGCGGTCACCGAGATGACGACGGGGCGCTCGCCCGCGAGCTCGCGCGTCTTGAAGAGGCAGAGGCCCGGCACCGTCATCCGCGTCTTGTTCAGTCCGAACCCGTTGGGGATGACCTTCGTGCGGACGATCTCCGGACCGTCCTGCAGCCGCGCCGCGACCTCGTACTCGTGGACGACGCCGCGCGGCGTCTGCGCCGCCGGGAAGTCGACGGCCACGCAGGCCTGCCCCGCGTAGCGCTTCGCCTGCTCGGCGTGCCCCTTCGGGCAGAACGCCGCCGACACCTTCGCCCCCGCCGCGAACTCCGGCGCGGCCATGGCCGCGCTGCGCAGCTTGAAGTCGAAGCCCTTCCCGTACGCGGCGGGCAGCGGAATCGCCCAGTCCTCGCCGAGCGGCTCCTCCATCCGGATGCTGCGCCGGTGCATCACGAGATGGTCGGCGAAGACCTCGAGCACGCTGCAGCAGCCGCCCTTCGCGATCCACTCGGTCGTGCGCATCGGCTTCGTCCGCGACGGCTTGTGCCAGTAGTAGTTGACGTTGCGGTAGTTCTCGCCGCCCGACGCCTCGTGCATGCAGCCCGCGCTGATCGCGGTGAAGCCGCCCTGCCACACGTTGCGGTCGTCCACGACCGAGCGGTGGTAGTGTCCCGAGATGGAGACCGCGTTCGCCCACGGCTTCAGCGCGGCCGTCACGTCCGCGTCGCCGGACGGGCCGAAGCACGTGCCCGCCGGGGCGTCGTGCTGGAAGAAGAAGAACGGCAGCTTCGGGTCGAACGTGGGCGCGAGCTTCGCCACCGTCTCGGCGATCGGCGGCTTGATGAAGGGAGCCTGCTGGCTCTTCCATTGGGCGCCGATGAAGGGAACGCCCTTCACGTGCTTGACGAAGATGTCGTGCCAGTCCTCGTGGAAGAGCCGCTGCCAGGTCTTCTGCGGATTGTCCGCGTAGTTGAAGCGCTCGGCGCGCAGCCGCTCCTCGCTCCAGCCCTTCCAGCGTCCGTCCCAGCCGTCGATGCAGTGGTTGCCGCTCGCGAAGAGCTTCTCGATCTTCCGTCCGTCTGCCCCGCAGTCGCCGGGGAACACCTTGTCCCAGACCGCGGCGAAACGCTCGAACTCCTTGATGAGGCCCGTGTGGGCGATGTCGCCCGTGACCATCACCGCGTCGACGCCCTGCGCGTCGAAGAAACGCAGGACGCGCTCGAGGTCGGCGTCCTTCCCCTCGCCGCCGAGATGCACGTCGCTGACGAGGCCGAACTTCAGGATCGGCGTGCCCGTTCCGAAGGCGTCCGCCGGCAGGACGAGTCCGCCGAACGCCGCGGCGAAGCCGCCGACAAACTGCTTGCGTGAAATGCTGATGTTCATGCGTGGTATAGTATCACAATCACGCGCCTCCCGCCATGGGTCTA
>JAEDMN010000149.1 GCA_016302985.1 Kiritimatiellia bacterium
TCCTACCTCCTTGCGGGTTCACGCGTTGCGCGCCTGTTCGACGTCGCGGGCGATCTGCGCCTGCAGGTCCGCGAGCGTGGGGAATGTCCGTTCGGGCCGCAGGAAGGCCCGCAGGTCGGCCGCGACGGCGGCGCCGTCCCCGGGCAGCGCGTCCGGCACGGTCCCGAGCAGATGGACCTCCAGCACGGGCGTCGCCCAGGCCCGGTCGCGCAGCGTCGGCGCGAGGCCCCAGTTCGCGACGCCGCGGCCGAAGGCCGTGTCCACGGCGTAGACGCCGAACGGTGGACAGACGAGCCCCTCCGCGAGGCGCACGTTCAGCGTGGGGAAGCCGAGCGCGCGGCCGAGGCCCTTTCCCGCCGCGACCGTGCCGGCGGCGCGCCAGGGACGGCCGAGCAGCGCCGTCGCGCACGCGAGGTCGCCGGCCGCGAGCGCGGCGCGGACGCGCGTGGAGGAGACGGGTTCGCCGGCCTGTTCCGCGAAGGGGACGGTCTCGACGCGGAAGCCGCGCGCGCGGAGGAAGTCCGCGTCGCCGGCCCCCCGGGCGCCGAAGGTCCAGTTCGGACCGCAGAGCAGCGTGTCGAGGTCCGGATATTCGGCCCGCAGCCAGTCCGCGAACGCGGCCGGCTCCTGCGCGGCGAGGGCGGGCGTGAAGTCGAGGGCGCGCACGGGGCCGCCGGGCGTGCGCAGCGCGGACGAGATCGCGGCCAGACGGTCCGCGGGCGTCATCAGCAGCCGCGGCGCGCGATCGGGGGCGAAGATGGTCGTGGGGTGGTTGCAGAACGTCAGCGCGGCGTCCGCGCGCGCGAGGATCCGGCGATGGCCCAGGTGGACGCCGTCGAAGAAGCCGACGGCGAGGTTCATCCCGCGAGCGCCCCCGCCATCGGGATGACGCGGTCCTTGAAGCCGACGGCGTCGAGCTTGAGCAGGTCCATGAAACCGATCGCGTCCGCGACGGAGAAATTGGCGCACTTCGTGCGGCGGAGCGTCTCGAGGGACGCGCCGCAGCCCAGCGCCTGCCCGAGGTCGTGCGCGAGCGCGCGCACGCAGACGCCCTTCGTGCAGAGCATCTCGAAGGAGACGGCGGGCGGCTCGAAGGCCGTGACCGCGAGGCGGTAGACGTGCACGAGCCGGGCCTTGGCGTCCTCGGGGTCCGTGGGGACGATGTCATAGGTCGGCATGTCGGGGCGTTTGATCACGCTGAACGGCGGCGGGGTCTGGAAGATGTCCCCGCGGAACTCCGGCAGCGCGGCATCGAGCTGCTCCCGCGTGACCGCGACGGCGTTCTCGGCCAGGACGCGGCCCTCGCGGTCCTGCGTGTCCGTGACGCGGCCCAGGCGGACCGTCGCCTCGAAGGCGCGGTCGCGCCCCATGATTTCGCCGGAAAGCCGGGTGGCGTCCCCGACGAGCAGCACGAGCAGCCCCGTCGCGTTCGGCTCGAGCGTGCCGCCGTGGCCGACCTTCACGAGGTTGAAGGCGCTCTTCACGGCCTTGACGACGTCGTGGGAGGACATGTTCGCCGGCTTGTCGACGAGCAGCACGCCGTCGAGCTCCGCCAGCATGGCGATGGACCCGAGATTGGCCATTCGTGGAACTCCGGTCACTCGGCCGGCGGCGGGACGGGGGCGCCCGCGACCGGCGGCAGGTTGTCGAGAAGCTGCAGCACATGGTCGCCCTTCTCGAGGGAATGGTCGATCACGAAGCGCAGCTGGGGCGTGAACTTGAGGCGGACCTCGCGGTTCACGATCCGCTCGAAGTCGTGCGTCCGCGCGACCAGGTGCGACAGCACGCGGTTCTGCTCCGCGGGCTCGCCGAAGACGCTCACGTGCACGGTCGCGTTGCGCAGGTTCTTCGCGCAGTTCACGCCGGTCACCGTCACGAGGACGGCGTTGACGTCGTCCCCCTGCAGCACGCGGTACACGGACTCGCCGATGACCCGCTTGAGCAGGGAGTTGACACGCTCTAGACGATCGACGGCCATGGTTACAGGGAGCGCGGAAGCTCCTCGAGCACGAAGCACTCGACGATGTCGCCCTCGGCGAAGTCCTCGAAGTTCTGGAAGCAGATGCCGCATTCCTGCTGGCCCGTGACTTCCTTGACCTCGTCCTTGAAGTGGCGGAGCGTCTGGACCTTGCCCTCCCACACCTTCGCGGAGCCGCGGAGGATGCGGAAGCGGGCGGAGGCGACGAGCATGCCGTCGCGCATCTGCGAACCGGCGATGCGGCCGAGCTTGCCGATGTCGTAGATCGCCTTGATCTCGGCATGGCCCTTGACCTTCTCCGTGAATTCCGGCGGCAGGAGGTCCAGCATCGAGGTCTTGACATGGTCGATGAGCTCGTAGATGATGCGGAACGAGCTGATGCGCACGCCGTCGTGGCGGGCCTGCTGCTGCACGCCCGCGTCGCAGCCGATGTCGAAGCCGACGATCACGGCCTTGCCGGCCGCCGCGCTCTTGACGTCCGTGAGGGACACGTTGCCCGTGCCCGTGCCGATGATCTTGAGCGTGACCTTCTCGCTCTTGATGCCGCGAAGGGCCTCCACGATCGCCTCGAGCGACCCCTGGGTCTCGCTCTTGACGACCACGTTGAGCTCGCGCTTGTCGCCCGCGCTCATCTGGCTCATGAGGGCGTCCAGCGAGAACGCCTTCGTCTGCGAGAGCTCCTGCTCCTTGCGGGCGCGCGCCGACTCCTCGGCGAGCGTGCGGGCGCGCTTCTCGTCCAGCATCACGCGGAACTCGGCGCCGGCCTCGGGCACGCCCGAGAGGCCCGTGCACTTGACCGGGGTGGACGGCGCGGCCTCCTTGATGCGGCGGCCGCGGTCGTCGATGAGGGAGCGGACCTTGCCGAAGTGCTCCCCGATGAGGATGGCGTCGCCGACCTTGAGCGTGCCGCCCGTGACGAGCAGCGTCGCCGAGGGGCCGAAGCCCTGCTCGAGCTCGGCCTCGATGACGTAGCCGTTCGCGCGGCGCTTCGGGTTCGCGGTGAGCTCGAGGACGTCCGCCTGGAGGAGCATCATCTCGAGCAGGTTGTCGACGCCCTGGCCCGAGACGCCGGAGACCTCGCAGCAGACGATGTCGCCGCCCCATTCCTCGGGGGTGAGGTTGATCTTCTGGAGCTGCTGCTTCACGCGCTGCACGTTGGCCGTGGGCTTGTCGCACTTCGTGATGGCGACCATGATCTGCACGCCGGCCTGGCGGGCGAACTTGATCGCCTCCTCGGTCTGCGGCATGATGCCGTCGTCGGCCGCGATGATGATCACCGCGATGTCCGTGAGCTGCGCGCCGCGCTGGCGCATCGCGTTGAACGCGGCATGGCCGGGCGTGTCGAGGAACGTGATCTTGCGGCCCTGGACGTCCACCTGGTAGGCGGAGATCTGCTGGGTGATGCCGCCGGCCTCGCCCGCCGCGACGTGCGCGTGGCGGATGTAGTCCATGAGCGTCGTCTTGCCGTGGTCGACATGGCCGAGGAACGTGACGACCGGGGCGCGCATCTGCATGTCCTCGGGCTTGTCCTCGGGGATCTCGTCGTCCGCGTCGATCGCCCTCAGGACGGGCTTCTTGTTCGCCGCGTCGCGGGCGTGCTCGATGTTGACCTTGAAGCCGTACTTCTGCGCGACCTTCGTCGCGACGTCCGGCTCGACGCGCTGGTTGATCGAGGCCAGGATCTTGAGTCCCATGAGGTCCGCGATCAGGCGGTTCGGGCGGACGCCCAGCTTGAGCGCGAGCTCGCGGACGACCACCGCGCCGCGGATCGAGATCTCGCGCGTGGAGACGGAGAGGGAAATCGTCGGCTTCGGGGGCACCGCGGGCGCAGGCGCCGCGGAAATCACGGGCTTGCCGGCCACGATCTGCGGCTGCGGGCGCGAAACCTTCATCGAGACCGAGGAGAAACCGGCGCGGAGACCGCCGACGCGCGGGGGCGGCGGCGGCGGGACGGGCGCCACGGGCTTCGGCGGCGGAACCGGGGCGGCCGGCTTCTTCGCCGGGGTCTCGACCTTGCGGGCGGCGGGAGCCTCCTTCTTCGGGGCGTCCTTCTTCGCCGCCGCCTCCTTCTTGGCGGACGCGCCCTTGGCAGCCGGGCGCGCGAGGTCCTTGCCGTGCAGGTAGTCGCTCGCCTCGACCTCGACCTCGACGTCGTCGTCGTCGAAGTCCGAGCGCGCCCCGGCGTCCTCCCCCTCGGAAACCTGGATGGAGACCTTCGGAAGCTCGGGCAGGGAAACGCCGATCTCGACCTTCGGGCCCTCGGCCTTCGGCTTCGCCGGAGCGGGGACAGGCGCGGGGGCGGGCGCGGGCTTCGGGGCCGGCGCAACCGTCATCGCCTGGACGGGGAGGGCGGGCGCAAGACCCTTGTGCGCCGCGATGGCCCGCTGGCGCGCGGCCTCGAGAGCCTCCGCCTGGACCTTGTCGCGCGCGACGCGGGCCGCACGGGCCTTCTCGGACTTCGCCCGCGCCTTCTCGGCCGCGGCCGCGGTCTCGGCGGCGATCGCCGCCGCACCGACCTCCCGGAGGCGCCTGTTCAGCGCCGCGACGTCCTCGGCCTCGAGCTGGGACAGGGGCGAGTAGACCTCGACCTCGGCCTCCTCGGCCATCCTCATGACCGCCGCGCAGGTGGCGCCGGCCTTCTTCGCGTATTCGTAGACTCTCATTGCTAAACCCTGGAACTTCCTGTTACGCTTCCACCCCGACACCCGTGAGTTCGGCCACCGCCTGCGCGGCCGCATAGAGGCCCTTCGCCGTGACCTCGTCGATTCCCGTCGCCGCGATGAAGCCTTCCTCGTCGCACTCGACGATGCCCTCGACGGTGAGGAAGCCCGCATCCGCCAGCTGCGTCGCGACGCTGGTCGAGACGCTGAACGTCTCCGCCAGGTTCTTGATGGCCTCCGCCTTCTGGTCCTCGAAACTCGCCAGCGCCATCGCCTTCGTCACGTCGACCTTCCAGTCCACGAGCTTGGAGGTGAGACGCACGTTCTGGCCGCGCTTGCCGATCGCCAGCGAATACTGGTCGGGCGAAACCGTCACGCGCACCGTGCTCGTCTCCGGCTCGAGCTCGACCGTCTCGAGCTTCGCGGGGGCCAGCGCCTGCGCCACGTAGTTGCGCACGTCCTCGCTCCAGCGCACGATGTCGATCTTCTCGCCGCTCAGCTCGCGGACGATGTTGCGCACGCGCGCGCCCTTCAGTCCCACGCAGGCGCCCACGGGGTCCACCTTCTCGTCGTGCGTGCGCACCGCCAGCTTGGAGCGGTAGCCCGGGTCGCGGGCCACGCCCATGATTTCCACGACGCCGTCCGCGATTTCGGAGACTTCGAGGCGGAAGAGCGTGCGCACGAATTCGCTCGAGGCGCGGCTCAGCGTGACCGCCGGGCCGTTCGCGTCCGGTTTGACGTCCTTGACGATCGCGCGGATCGAGTCGCCGACGTTGTACTCCTCCGTCGGGATGCGCTCCTTGCCGGGCAGGAACATCTCCGTCTTCCCAACCATCACGTAGAGGTCGCGGCGGCTGACCGCCGTCACCGTGCCGCTCACGATCTCGCCGACGCGGTTGCGGAACTCGCTGAACGTGTTGTCGCGCTCCGCCTCGCGGATCTTCTGCATGATCATCTGGCGGGAGGTCTGCGCCGCGATGCGGCCGAGCGCCGAAGCCGGCATCTCGATCTCGATCGTGTCGCCTTCGGCGATCCCCGGCTGCAGACGCTGCGCGCGCGCCAGGGAGATGAAGCCCGTGCCCGTCTCCTCGCCGGAGACGACCATCGTGTCGTACACGTGGAGGGAGAGCGTCTTCCGGTCGATCACGACGCGCAGGTCGTTCGTCACGCCCGGATTCCGTTTCGCGGCCTGCTGAAGAGCCTGCTCGATCGCGACGAGCACGATCTCGCGGTCAACGCCGCGCTCCCGCTCGATATAGCTCACGATCGCCAGCAGCTCGTTGTTCATGGCCATGCTACACTCTCCTCTCTTGTCAAAAAGCAAAACAACCTTGCGGTGATTCGCCGAACCACCGTGAAAATCCGTGGAATATTATCTTATTTGGGGGCGAATGTCAACTGGATACGGCGAGTAAGGGCGATAATGGAAAATCAGGGCCCCGGATTCGCCATCCAGGACCCCGATTTGCGGAATTTGCGCGCGTGCACTTACTTCGCGGCGGGCTTCGTCTCGGCGGGCTTCGCCTCGGCGGGCTTCGTCGCGGCGGGCTTCGCCTCCACCGGCTTCGTCGCGGCGGGCTTCGTTTCGGCGGGCTTCGTCGCGGCGGGCTTCGCCTTGTCCGCCTTCACGGCGTCGGCCGCGGCGTTCGCGGCATCGAAGAGCGAACGGGCGGCACGGGACGGGTCGTGGCGCTTCACGGCGTCGGCCATGCGCGCGATGCGGTCCTTCGCCTGGTCGTCCTTCGCCGCGGCCTTGAGCGCGTCGAAGTCCTTCGCGGCCCCGTCCTTGTCGCCCTGGAGCGCCTTGCAGCGCGCGGCGCCGAGCTGGGCCGTCAGGAGCAGGTAGGAGTTCGTGTTCGCCTGGGCGTACGCGGCGAAGGCCTCCTGGGCCTCCTTGAACTTCGACAGGCCCTCGAGGGCGTAGGCGCGGCCGACGACGGCGATGTCCGCGAACGCCGCGTTCGACGAGGCCTTCGCGTTCACCGCGTCGTAGACGTCGAGCGCGTCCTGGTAGCGGGCCGCGTCGTAGTAGGACTTCGCCAGGCGCAGGCGCAGCGTCGGACCGACCTTCGTGGAGCCGAACTTGGAGACGGCCGTCTCGAGCTCCTCCGTGGTGAACGCGTTCACCAGCGCGGCGTTCGCCGCGGCGTCGCGGGCGCGCAGCCAGTTGCGCCCGCCGTAGAAACCGGCCACGACCAGCGCGGCGACCGCCAGCATCATCAGCGTGGACTTGCCTTCCTTCACCCACCAGTCCCACACGGGGAGCAGCTCGGGGGCCGCCTTCACGAAAGCGGGGAGGTTCTCGTCGGGCGTCTGAGTCTGAGTCTTGATTTCTTCACTCATGGTCTTCACCTTGTTCCTTGCAACGTTCACGGGACAGCGCGTCCCACTGGTCCAGCGTCTTCTCGTCGCGGCCCTCCGCGCGCGCCACGATCCGGTTGAAATCGAGTGCGTCCTGGAAGTCGCGGTTGTAGACGAAACGGCGGCGGCCCTTCTGCGGGGGGACGGCGAGCCGCTTCACCGAATCGAGCATCAGCACGGCCAGGAAGTACGTCGCCTTGGGCACCTTCAGCGCCTTCGACATCGTCCCGATCACGTCCCGCGCCTGCCCCGGGTTGGCCTTGGCCATCGCCGCGAACAGCACCGCCGCGCGCAGGCCGTTCGGCACGTCCACGCCGCGCGCCTTCATCGCCCGCTCGTAGCGGTCCAGCACCGACAGATACGTCCACGTGGACGACTTCGCGCCGCCGTCCCGCCCGATGAACGCCGCGAGGTCGGGCAGCAGGTCGCCCAGCAGGCCGAACTCCCACATCATCCGGAACGCCTTCTCGGACGCGCCGTACGTGAAGAGGCGGAACACCTCCTCGCAGAGGCGCGGCACGCTGGCCGCGAGGATGCAGGAATGGAGCTTGCGGATCGCCTTCTCCGTGCCGCGCTCGATCCTGAAGTCGAGGCGCGCCGCGAACTTCACCGCGCGCATCATGCGCACGGGGTCCTCGCGGAAGCGGATCATCGGGTCGCCGATCGAGCGGATGACGCCCTTCTTCAGGTCGTCCATGCCCCCGACCCAGTCGATCACCGAGAACGTCTTGATGTCGTAGAAGAGCCCGTTCACCGTGAAGTCGCGCCGGTAGGCGTCCGTCTCCGGCGTGCCGAACGTGTTGTCCTCGAACGGACCCTCCGCCGCGTGCTCGATGATCTCGCCGACCGTCTGGGAGTTCTGGCGGAACGTCGCCGTCTCGATGACCTTCTCGCCGAAGCGGACATGCGCCAGGCGGAAACGCCGCCCCACGAGGAAGCAGTTGCGGAACGCCTTCTTCACCTCGTTCGGCGTCGCGCTCGTGCCGACGTCGAAGTCCTTCGGGTTCCGCCCCAGCAGCAGGTCGCGCACGCCGCCCCCCACGAGGTACGCGGTGTGGCCGAGCCGCGAAAGGCGGTACAGCACCTTCAGGGCATCCGGGTCGATGTTCTTCCTCGAGACGCAATGCGACGCGCGCTCGTAGACCACGGGCGCGTTCTTCTTTAAAAGCTTTCGAGTCAGGAAACCGAACATGAATTCGGATATTATGCCAAAAACGGAACGCGGAATCAAGGGGGTCGGCCACGTGCGCCGGCGCTAG
>JAEDMN010000150.1 GCA_016302985.1 Kiritimatiellia bacterium
GACACCTCATCGGAATCGCCATTTGCCAAATATCAGCGGAAGATCACCCGCGTGCCGTCGGTGCTGGTCCAGGTCCAGGTGAGGCGCACGGGCGCCGGCTGCGCGGCGACGGAATGCACGTAGTTCGTGCCCGTGTACGACACGGGTGCGCCCCAGGCGCCGCCGGTCCAGGTCTCAAGCGTGTAGCCCGTCGGGGTCAACACGAGGTCCTTCCTCCCTTCGCGCGGCACGGAAACCGGCGCGGCCGTGAAGTTCCAGGCCCCTTCGACCTCGTAGACCCCCGCCTTCTCGGCGCCTTCGGCCTCGGGATGACGGCCCGTCGCGACGACGACGTTGGTGACGCCGATGCCCGCCCCGCGGAAACGGAATTCGTCCACGCGGCGGTTCCGCGCGAGTTCGGCCTCGGTCAGCGTGCGGTTGTAGAAGCGCGTCGCGTGGAACGAGCCGGCCGCGTAGCGCGACTCCGCCGAATTGCCGGAGGCCGCCCCGACGGACCACCTGTAGGCCGGGATGCCGGGCATGCCGGAGCGCGTCTGTGCATTGGCGAACGTCGTACCCTGGAAAAGCCAGGCCTTCGTCGGCGAGTAGGCGGCGACCAGATAGCGCCCCTGCCAGCCATTCTGCTTCGGCCGGCTGTTGTTCGCCCCGCGCCATTCGTCGTCCTTCCACTCGAGCGTCGCGCCCGTGCCGCGCGTGAAGATGCCGAAGTCCCCCTTGGTCGCGACGTAGTTCGGATAGTTCTGCTTCTGCGCGGAGGTGTCGACCGTCAACGCCTGCTCGATCGTGAACGCGTCGCCGAGCGCGACATCCCTGGACATCTGGCCGTAGGAGGTGGCGTTGAAGACGTAGGCGTCGTCCGTCCAGGCTCCGTCCGCCACGCCCTTCCCCGCGAAGGTCAGGTCGTTGCCGTTGCCGCTGACATCGCGCCAGAACGTGACGTGCGTGGCGTGCGGCATGCCGCGGCCCCAGTTGCAGAGGGCGTCGTAGTTCGCGAGGAGGCCGTCCTGCACGTAGTCGTCGAGGGTGTAGCCGGACTTCAGACCGCGCGTGACGTCCCACAGCCAGGTCAGGCGCACGGGCGTGTCGCCCGCGACGATCTCCACGGACGCCCCCGTTCCTTCCATGACGGACAGCCAGTTGTTCTTCGCCGCGTCCCAGCTTTCGACACGGTAGCCGCGCAGGGAGAAGTCGCGTTCCGGCGTCGTGCATGTGGCGGGCGCCGTGAAGACGTGGGCAGAACCCAGACGGTACTGTCCCGCAGGTTCCGTTCCCTCTGCGCCGCGGTAGTTGGACGCCACAACGACGTCCCCGATCGGCGAACCACGGAACCGGGCCTGGTCGACCTGTGCGTTCCAGGCCAGCTCGGCCTCCGTCAGGACGCGGTTGTAGACGCGCACGGCATGGACCATGCCGCGCATGAAGCGCACCGCGCGTGCCGCGTTGTCGCCGCCCGCCGTCGCGATCGTCCACAGCCGCGGCCCGATGGGGGCCTTGAGATCCCGCTCCTGCCAGGTGCCATACTGGTCCGTCTGCGTCAGCGCGGTACGGCCGTTGTCGAACAGCGCCGTGAACATCTGCCCCGCCCACTTGGAACGGCTCGAACGCCCGTCCGAGCTGCTGCTGCCGTTCTGGTTGTCCGTCTTGAAGTACAGCGTGTCGCCGTTGTCGCCCGTGAAGAGGTTGCACTGGTCGTTCGGCGAGCCGAAGTACGTCGGCCAGTTGCTGCCGTCGGGGTTCGGATTCTCGTTCCGGTCGACCGAGCAGACGAACTGGATCGTGTAGCGCACGCCGGGATCGACGGCGGTGGCGACCTGCGCGTAGGTGGCGCCGTCGAAGTAGTAGCCGGCGTCCGTCCAGCGGCTGCCCGGGTCCGCGGACTGGTGGACGACGTCCGCGTCAGTCGGCGCGATGCCGAGGTTCTTCCAGACGGTCGCCGCCGCGTCGTGCACGCCGAATCCGGCGTTCTCGATGCCGTCGAAGTGGAGCAGGAGGCCCTCCTGCACGTACGCGCGGGCGTCGAGGGCCTGCAGGCCGGACGCCAGGCGCCACTTCCAGGTCAACCGGACGGCGGGCTGCGTCTCGGAGACGACGTGGGTGTAGGAGGCGCCGGCGTGCTCGGAGGCGGAATCCCAGCCCCCCGCCGCGTTCCGCAGTTCGATCCGGTAGCCGGCCGGCACCCACATGGCGCCGGCCGCGTCCACGACGTTCGTCGCGCGGAAGGTGTGCGAGCCGCGCACCGCGTAGACGCCCGGCGCCTCGACGCCCGCGCAGCCCGCGGGCTGTCCGACGGCGACGACGACGTTCGTCACGGCGAGGTTGCCGAAATAGCGCGCTTCGTCCACCTCGCGGTTGGCCTGCAGCTCCTCGTCCGAAAGCGCGCGGTCGTAGAGGCGCACGCCGTAGTAGGCACCCTTCGTCCAGCGCTGGGCGGGACCGTTCGCGGAGCCGCCCCAGGTCCAGGCCTGGGACTCGACGGCGTCGCCCTTCACGCGGGCCATCGCGCCGCTGCGCGTCGCCGTCTGGAAGACCAGGCGCCGGTAGTCTTCGGTGAACATCAGCGTCAGATAGCGGCCGGACCAGTTGACGGAGGGACGCCCGTCGTTCCAGGAGCTCGAGGCGTAGGGCTCGCTCTTGAACGTGATGACGGACGTCCGGACGCCGGGGTGGTTGTTGTCGTTGTTGTTGAAGTAGGCGCAGAAGTCGTTCGGCGCGGCGAAGATGTTCGGAAAGTGGTTCGTCTGCTGCGCGGCGGACGAGATGTCGGCGACGATCTGTGCCGTGAAGTTCGTGCCGAGCGCGGGCGCGGCCTCGTCCATCTGCGCGTAGACGCCGTCGAAGGAATAGCCCTTCCCGGTCCAGGCTCCGGACTTGTTGCCGCCGGCCGGCTTGAAGGATGCGGGAACGCCCTGCACGCGGTCGATCCACTGCGCGGCGGCGGAATCGTGCGGCAGGCCGTCGCCCGCGTTCTGGATGCCGTCGTAGAACGCGACCAGGCCGTCCGTGACGTAGCTGCCGAGCGACTCGTAGTCGACCAGGCCGTCCGGGCCGGCCGTCCGCGTCGCGGGCGGAGCCGGATGCCGGGCCCGTTCCTCGGCGGCGGCGTCGAGCGCGGCGATCTTCGCCGGCAGCTCGTCCATCAGCTTCTTCCCGGTGTTGGTGGTGATGCCGTCCACCCCGAGGAACGCCTGGTGCGCGGCCGTCTCCACGCTGTCGACCGTCCAGGTGACGAAGGCGAGGCCGGCCGCCTTCACCGCGGCGACATAGGCCGCGTCGAAGGTTCCGCTCACGTCCACGCCCGTCGCGTTGCAGGCCTTTGCGTTCGCAATGAGCGTCGCGGCCGGGACGTTCTCGACGTTGCTCGCGAGCAGCCAGGCGGGATAGTCCGGCAACGCGGCGCGGACCTGCTGGACCAGCGCGGCCGTGAAGGAGATGAAGACGACGCGGTCCTTCGTCGCCGCGGGCTCGGCCCGGACGGCCGCGACCACGGCGTCGACCACGTTGTTCTTCGTCGACTTGAGCTCGATGACGGCCTTGATGGACGAACCGTTCAGCAGGGAGAGGTATTCGGCGAGCGAGGGGACCTTCTCGTCCTGGTAGCCCGACCCCGTCCAGGCCGCGGTCGCGGCCGTGTTCGTCACGACGTCCGCCGTGAGCTCCGTGATCTTCGCGGCGACCCCCGTCGTGCGGGACATCGACTCGTCGTGCATGATCACCGGCACGCCGTCGGTCGTCGCGTAGACGTCGCACTCCATGCCGCCGACGCCGCGCTGGACGGCGAGCCGGAACGCGGCCATCGTGTTCTCCGGCGCGTCCTTCGACTCGCCGCGGTGCGAGACGATCATCGGCATCGGCGTCGCGGCCTGCAGGGACGACAGCAGCAGAACCGGCGTGACGACGGACAGGAGGAGCTCCTTCAGCATGACCACCTCGGCTTCATTCGCACTTGCCGCACGCGACCGGCTTGACGCGAATCAGCTTCGTCGCGTGCGCCGGCACCTCGACCACGTAGGCCCCCGAGTGTTTGCCCTCGCACTTCTGGAGCCAGCAGTCGCGCACGAAGTGTTCGCCGGCGCCCAGGCCGAGTTCCTTGAAGGAGACCTTGATCTCGCGGGCGAACGGATAGCGGTTCACGAGCGCGACGGCCGTGTCGCCGTTCGCGAGCGGACGCGTCCAGACGCTTTCGGCGTCCTGGTGGCGGATGCGCTTCGCCGGCTTGCCGAGGCGGTCCTGGCTGATGGCGATCACCTCGTCGTTCGCGAGCAGCGCCCGCGTGAAGGCGTCCATCGTCGTCAGGTCGCAGCCGATCAGCAGCGGCGAGCAGACCATCGCCCAGATCGACACGTGCGTGTACTGCTCGTTCGGCGTGAGGAACGTCTTGTGGTCGAAACCGAAGGAGTACTGCTGCCCGACGATCATCATGTCGGGGTCGGCCCAGAAGCCCGGACCCGCGTACTTCCAGTAGTCGCCGTTGACGCGCGACTCGACCGCGAGCTCCATCCACGTCCAGCCGTCCTTGAGGTCCTCCCAGCTGCGCCAGCAGTTGGCGCCGGCTTCGCGTCCCCACGTCTCGACATGCGCCATGCCGTACTGGCAGAAGGAGTAGACGATGTCGCGCTTCTGCTTCCGGAGGCAGTCGCCCATCAGGCGGTAGGGTTTGACATAGGCCTCGCGGAGCGCGGGGTCCTCCCAGGTCTTGGCGTCCCAGTTGCTCTTGCCGGTCTCCTTCCTGAAGATCTCCCCGTAGCTGCACCAGTCGTACTTGACGTAGTCGAAGCCCCAGTCGGCCCAGCTCTCGGCGTCCTGGGCCTCGTGCCCGTAGCTGCCTTCGCACTGGCCGCACGTCCGCGGACCGGGCGACGAGTAGAGGCCGGCCTTCAGACCGAAGGAGTGGATGTAGTCCGTGAGCCCCTTCATGTCCGGGAAGGACCTGTTCGGATTGATCTTCCCGTTCGCGTCGCGCGCCGGGCCGATCACGTCCTCGCGCCCGCCTAGATCGTCCTTGCGCATCTGGACGCGCTGGTGGGTCGAATTGTTCATTTCCCACCAGTCGTCGAGGTTGATGTACGCCCAGCCGTGGTCCGCAAGCCCGCTCTTCTCCATCGCGAGGGCGGCGGCCTTGGCCTTCTCCGCCGTCAGCCGGTAGCAGAGCGTGTTCCAGCTGTTCCAGCCCATCGGCGGGGTGAGCGCGATCGTGTCGCCGACGGCGAGGCGGATCGTCCGCACCGCCTTCCCCTTCGCGTTCTCGGCCGTCACGACGATGTCGTAGTCGCCGGCCTTCAGCGGCGCGACGCCGCCGAGGATGCCCTTCGCCGCGTCGAGCGTGACGCCGGCGGGGAGGTCCGTCGCGGTGAACTTCATGGGACGCACGCCGGAGACGGGGATGCGGTAGAGGACCGGGCGTCCGGGACGGACACCCCAGATGTCCGCGCCGTTGAACTGCGGCTCGGGCTTCTCCGGCGGCGTCTGGATGCCCAGCTGCCGGATGGCGTCGACGTCGTTCACGCTCTCGAGCGTCGCGCCGTCCGCGAACGTGAAGCGGGCGTCCGCCCAGTCGCCGTTCGCCGCGTCGAGGGCCGTCCACTGCGGGCCGCCGGAGGTCTCGAGCACGATCTCCTTCGCGCCCGTCAGGTCGACGTGCACGGCAACCGGCTTCTGCTTCAGCTTCAGCGGCTCGCTCTTCCAGACGATCCTGCCGTCCGCCCACACCTTGAAGATCGCGGTGGGCTTGCCGTAGCTCTTGCCGGACCCCGCCTTCGCCGCGTCGTCGTCGATGCCGACCAGGGCGTCGAAGGCCGTGACCTTGCCGTTGGCCGCGAAGCGGACCGCGCTCTCGGGGCGCGCGCCGAAGCCGCGGGTGTAGACCTTGCCGTCCATCGTGAGGGGATGGCCGCAGACGGACGCCCGCTTCGCGACCTTCAACCCCTGACCGCAGCTCGCCGCCGCGAGGTCGAACGCGTCGACATACTCCGTGCCCGCGCTCCGCGTGGACGCGGCCGACAGGCAGCCGCCACATGCCGCGGCAACCAGCGCGCACGCGAGGAACCCGCGCCACCTGCACACCGCCAAGGACCAATCCAGCACTCGTTTCTTCATGCAGACCTCTTCTCTATTTACTGCGAAAAGCAAAACCGAACCCACACGCACGCGACGATTCTAACAAAACCACGCGCATGCGTTCAAGACCGACCCTCGTCCGTCCTGGCGGCGGTTAGAACTCGGGCGCCTCGACGACGTCGATGCCCGAGCAGGAGCCGAAGCGCGCCGGATCGTCGAGATGCCAGAGGACCTTGCCGTCCGGACCGAACGCGACCGCCTGCCAGCCCTTGTAGGAGTCCTTCTCGCCGTGGCCGGTCCAGTGGGCCATGTAGACGGTGCCGTCGGGCAGCTCCTTCACCTGCGCGTAGAAGTGCGAGCCCTTGCCGTCCTTCTCGGGAACGAAGGCGCTGGAGACGGCCTGGCCCTTCGCGTCGTAGCGGACGAGCCCGCCGCCGTACCCGCAGCCCGCGACGTAGCCGTCGCCGTTCCGCGCGGGGAGGACGTCGAAGAGGTTGCGCCCCTTCGGCTGGCGGAAGTCGTCCACGATGCGGCAGGTCGTGCCGTGTTCCGGCAGCTGGACGCGCGCGAAGCCCTTCTCCCAGGAGAGGAGCAGCGTCTTCCCGTCGCGGTCCCACTCAAGGGAACGGGCGTAGTAGCACCCCTCGACGCGGTAGGTGACGAGGTGCTTGCGGGCGGCGTTGAAGCGCACGAGCAGCACGACCTTGTTCTTGTCCGGCGGGTTGCGCGGGTTGACGCTCGCGACGAAGCCGCCGTCCGGCAGGTCGCACATCGCCGTCACCTCGTCCAGCAGGTCGCTGCGGAACGTGTCGACGACCTTGCGGGACTCGAGATCGTAGATCTGGAAGCCCTTGCGGCCGATGGCGCGGTAGCGGTTCGGGCCGACCTGCTTGAGGTCCCACAGCGGCTTCTCGCCGGGGATGGAGAAGCACTTCGCGGGGTCGGAGGAGTCGTAGTAGTGCAGCTGCGCGCGGGATTCGTCCGCGAGGACGAGCCGGCGGGGCCGGGGCGCGCCCGGCAGCAGCAGGAAGTCCTCGGCCGCGATGGTCGCGCCCTCGAACGCGAACGGCTCCTTGCGGTAGTTCGTCAGGAGGCGCGTGCCCTCCTCCCACTCGGTGAGGTAGACGTCCTCCGCCACCTTGGCGTGGCGCTTCATGTACTCGAACTGGAGGTGGTTGACCTTCGACCAGACGTCCCAGCCCTCCTTGATCTTGGCGACGGACGCGCGGAGTTCCGCGTCGGTCGCGCAGCCGAGGTCGCTCTTGCCCATCCAGTCCGTGCCGTCGTCCACGAACTTCGAGTAGAAGTAGAAGTTCGGGCGGCCGCCGTACTCGAGCAGCTTCAGGCGGGAGTAGCGGTCCTGCGCCGTGAAGTTGACCGTCGTCGTGAACGGGTTGTTCGCGATGATGCCGTTGTAGCAGAGCTGCCAGACGGGCAGCATGCCGTCGACGAGGCCCTTGTTCTTCGAGCGCGGGTCGCCGAAGGACGCGTAGAGGACGCTGTCGAGCGAGCCCGCGAAGTGGTCGAGGGAGCCCTCGGACGCGAAGCCGCCGAAGAACTTCCGCGAAAGCTCGGCGCTCTTGCCCCAGAAGCGGGCGGCCTCCGCGCGGTTGAGCGGGTGGCGCGGGTCGTCGCACTTCGGCGCGAGGAGGATCGTCACCACGTCGAAGTAGCCCATGCCCCTGAACCCAAGCGCCGCCATGCGCGGCATCTCGCGGGAGGAATGGAACTCGTAGCCGCGGCGCGGGCAGATCTGGAACTGGCGGCCGCCGCCCCAGAACTGGCTGTGCGCCTGGACCGGATCGCCGTCCTTGTCCTTGATCAGGTACTCGACGTCCCAGTTCTCGGCGATGCGGTAGGCGTCGCGGAAGTTGCCATGCGGCACGATCAGGTAGCCGCAGTCCCGCGTGTCCCGGATGCACTGGCGCAGCTTCGCCTCGCCGCCGAGCTTCTCCTCGGGCGGGAAGCACTGCGGCCAGCGGCCGTCGTGGCCGCCGATGTTCCAGCCGACGAGGCAGAGCTCGGCCTTGCCGACGCCCTGGCGCTTCAGCTCGCGGGCGATGTCGCCGACGCGGTCGAAGGTCACGGCGACCTTCTTGATCGCGGGCTCGTTCTCGGGCACCTGCTC
>JAEDMN010000151.1 GCA_016302985.1 Kiritimatiellia bacterium
CGCCCCGCGAATTGTCCCATCCGCGCCGGGGAACGGCGCGTGCGGAGCCTGGTTTGTCGCAATCGGCCGCATGTGCCCAGCACGGCACATTCACTTACCGGACTGCGCATCCAGCCCGGGCAGGTCGCTGTCGACCGTCCAGACGCCCTTGCCGGACGTGACCTTCGCGGAGAAGGCGGGGTCGTACCACATGCTGCCGCTGGTCCTGATGTCGATCGGCTTGTCGGCGATCGGATTGGAGACGAACGTCCAGTCCTTCCCCGCGTAGAACCGGCAGCCGGTCACCTGGATCTGCGTGCGGCCGTAGCCGTAGTCCGCCATCGCCTTGTTCTGGCCGAAGCTGATGCCGCCGTTGCGGAGCGTGCAGTTGTTGAGCGAGACGGAATCGACGGGCGTCGCGATCGCGAGGAAGGTCACCTTGTTCGTGTAGAGCACCTGCACGTTGTCGAAGACGATGCCCTCCTGCTTCGGCGGCTTCGCGCCCGGGTACTGCGACCGCGAGTACTTGCCGAAGTCGTAGTGCACCGAGAACGCGGTGCGGGGCTGCTCGAGATAGCAGTCCCGGAAGACGACGTTGCGGACGCCGCACTGGTAGATCGCCTCGTCCTGCACCCAGACCCAGTTGATGCCGTCGAGCACCTGCTGTCCCTTCAGGTGCGTCGGCCGCGTCCTCGAGATGAAGGTGCGGCCGTCGACCGGCATCGAGACGCGGTAGAGGCGCCCCTCCGAGACGACGCTGTCGCCCTGCTGCACCTCCATCCCCTCGCGCCAGTCGCACCAGGCGCCCGCGAGGATCCGGCAGAAGTAGCCGACGCGCCGCTGCGGGTTGTCGAGGTCGTGGCAGTTCTCGATCACGCCGTTCTCGATCCAGCCGAGCTCGGGGTTGCCCGAGGAATAGTCGTGCGCGTTGAGCGCGATCGGGTCGTCGCCCGTGTCGAAGACGCCGTTGCGGATGGTGAAGCGCTTCCCCTTGCCGAGGTGCACGCCGTCCTTCCAGCCGAAGATGCGGACGTCGTCGACGACGAGGTCCTCGAACGTGCAGACGTGGATGCAGTACTGCCCGCGCCCGAGGTCGAGGCAGCGGAAGCGGTTGATCCGCACGTCCTTCGCGTAGAAGAACGCCAGGTGTCCGCGCAGGCCGAAGACCTTCCAGTCGTTGTAGTCCATGCCGTTCACGACGACGTGGAGGCCGGTGATCTCGATGTTCCGGTTCCACGTCTTCGTGAGCGCGCCCTTGTTGAGGATCACCTGCGCGAACTTCTTCCCCTCGTCGCTCTTCACGAAGAAGACGCCGTTGTCGCAGACGAGCGAGGTGTCGTCGCCGATGAAGACGGTGTCCGCGATCCTGTAGCGCCCCGGCTTCGTCACGCGCACCGTGCCGCCTGCGTCGAACGCGCGCTGCAGCGCCGCCGTGTTCTCCCTGCCGGTCGCGTCCGGCGAGAACCCGAAGTCCGCCGCGTCCGACGCCCACGATCCCGCCGCCGACAGCACGGCCAGCGCGCACAGAGCAATCCGCATCACCACCTCCGCCCGTTCAACGTTCAACCTTCCACGTTCAGCGCTTCAGGCGCAGGAGCGCCTCGAGGAAGTAGTAGTCGCCGTAGTCGAGCGGCGTGTCGACCTCGCTGCCGGCGGGCTTGTGGCCGACGCCGTGCTTCAGCAGGAAGTTCCCGTTCTCGCCCGGCGCCGCGTAGTAGGCCGGCGAGGCGAGGGCCTCGAGCTGCTTCACCGCGAACGCGCGATACGCGGCGCCCTTCGCGCCGCCCACGAGGCCGCCGAGCTCGATCAGGCCGGATGCCATGATGGAGGCGGCGGACGTGTCGCGCTCCTCGCCCGGGGCGCCGTAGTCCCAGTACGGCACGCCGTCGGCCGGCATGTTCGCGTGGTTGATCGCGAAGTCGGCGACCTTCTGCGCGAAGGCGAGGTACTCCTTCGACCCCGTCTCGCGCGCCATCATCGTGTAGCCGTGGATCGCCCAGCTCTGGCCGCGGCTCCACGCCGTCTCGCAGCTTGCGCCCTGGCCGCGCTCGATCGCCTTCACGCGCAGCGTCTGCTGGTCGTAGTCCAGCACGTGGTACGTGCCGCCGTCCGCGCGGAAATGGTGCTTCATCGTGTTGCCGGAATGGGCGCGCGCGACGTCGTCGAAACGCCTTTCCCCGCCCTTCGCCTTGGAGGCCCACTCGAGCAGCTCGAGGTTCATCATGTTGTCGGGGATGACGAGGAACTTCTTCGTGTCCTCGATCTTGCCCCAGCTGCGGATGAGGCCCAGCCGCGGGTTGAAGCGCTTGCAGAGCGAGTCCGCCGTCTCGAGGAGCAGCGCGTCGTAGCGGTCCGTCTTCAGCAGGCGGCGCGCGTTGCCGTACGAGCAGTACATGATGAAGCCGACGTCGTGGTTGTCCGTCACCTTGCTGTTCTCGGCGAGCAGCTCGGTCCACCACGTCGCGCGGTCGCGGAGGAACGCGTCGCCGGTCGCTTCGTAGAGGTACCAGAGCGAGCCCGGGAAGTGGCCGGAGGTCCACCAGCGGACGGACCGCATGTCGAGCTCGCCCTTCTTCGCGTTCCAGCCGTGCGGCGTGCGGAGCTTCCCCTTCGCGTCCTTCGCGAGCGGCGTCGCGGCCGCGTCGAGCGCGCGGTAGCGGGCGGCGCTCTTCGCGAAGATGCCGGGCAGCGCGGCGCGCAGTTCGGCTTCGCCGGCAAGGGCGACGGCGGAGAGGAGGAGGGAGCAGGCGATCAGGAGGTTCTTCATTCGGTTCCTTTGGTTTGAGTTAAGCGGTTCAGGCGGGGCTAGATCCCCTAGCCTCGCTAGACATTCTAGTCTTCCTAGATCCCTAGCGGAACAGCAGCAGCGTGCCGCCGGACATCGCCTTGACGGTGAAGCGGGACACCTGGAACTGGACGGGGTTGTTGCCGGCGCCATGGCACCAGACGCCCATGCCGAGATGGACGTCGCGGCCGAACATGCGGTCCGCGTCCGTCCAGGTCGCGACCTCCGTCCACGCGTCCGACTCGGCCTTGCGCCAGTACATGGTGAACGTCTGGCCGAGGCGCGTGAGCCGCAGCCAGCACTGCGGTTGGTTGTCCTCGCTGTAGAGCGTCCAGGGGTGGATGGACTTCTGCCACCCGGTCGCGACGTCGTATCCGACGAGTCCGTAGAAGTCTCTCGCGCCGGCCGTGTTGATTGCGGGGCAGAGGTAGTCGCCCGCGTCGCTCATCACCACGATGGCGCACTTGCCATAGGCGTTGCCGGGGGAGACGTACACCTCGCAGTCGAAGGACCCGCTCCACGGCTTCAGCAGCGTCGAGAGATTGAGGGCGTCCTTCGTGCCGAGGTCCAGGTCGCCGCCCGTGACGAGGTACCGCCCCTCCCCGCGCCGCTCGACATGGCTGCAGCGGGACGAGCCGAACACGTGGCTGGTGAAGCCGTCGATCTGCGCGGACGGAGCCGTCCCCGCGGGCTTCAGCTGCGAGGCGGGAATCACCTCGTCCGCCACCACGCCGCCCCAGCGGAGAACGCACTTCCTGGCCTGGTTGTCCTCGTTGACGCGGTAGTCGACGCGAATCGCGTGCGAACCCGCCGTCAGGTTGATCGTGCCCGCGGGCGCCTTCGTGCCGCCCGTCCAGGAATTGGCCACGGAGACGTGGTCGATGAAGACCGCGCCGCCGGCGTCCGTCTCCAGCGAGAACGTGTAGGAACCCGTGAACGGGGCGACGACCTCGCCCTCCCAGGCGAGGCGCGCGGGCCCCGTCACGCCGGGCGCGAGCTCGTCGGCCGCCGCGAGGTCCAGGTCCACCGTGCCGGGCGCGAGCACCGCCTCGTGCGCCAGCTGGCGCGGGTCCGTTTCCGTCGAGTCGAAGGGCCACATGACGACGCCGGGCAGGCCCGTGCCGTCGGCGGGCTGGTAGAACGGATAGACGAAGACGTCCGAGACGGCCGTGCCGAGATCGCCCGCGGCCGTGACGCGGTACTCGTAGTAGCCGGTCTCGAGGCCCGTCTCCGTGAAGGACGTCGCGGCCGTGTCCACCGCGACGACGGTCCACGTCTCCGTGCCGCGCGCGCGCCGCTCGAGCGTGTAGCGGGACGCGTTGACCGCGCCGGTCCAGGCCACGTCGAGCTCCGCCCCGCGGTGCGTGAAGGCGAGCTGCTTCGGCGCGACCACGACCGGCGCGTTCGCGGTGTCCGCCTCGGTCCAGCCGAAGAGCATGAGCTCGGCGACATTGCCGAAGAAGTCGCTGCCGCCGTAGAGGAAGTAGCAGAACGCGCCGCCGGCGGGGACCTCCGTGCAGGCCTGGTAGTAGAAGCGCGTGTCCTGGGAGGCCTGGACGGCGTTGGCCGAGACGGGCGCGCGGTCCGTCAGTCCCGGATAGTCGTCCGCCGCGTAGAGCCGCGCGTTCCGCACCCGGTAGTAGCAGGCGTTGTCGTTGCGGCAGATGTAGCCGAAGCCGCAGACCCACGCCTTCTGCGCGAACTTCAGGCCGATCGGCGGATAGAAGGCCGCGTCCTGGTGTTCGTCGACGAAGGTCGCCGTGTTGCCGTCGAAGCAGAGGTTGTGGTCGTGCAGGCCGGTCTTCATGACGCCGTTCGTGCCGGGCAGCACGGTGGCGCCGTCGAGCAGGACGGTCTCGGCACCCCAGGCGCGGTCGAGGCGGCGCGCCCGGGTGTAGGGCGTCACCGCCGACGTCATCGTCCGTCCCTCGAAAGTCGGGTGGGAGCAGACGCCCGTCACGCGGTAGTAGGCCGTCACGCCGACGTACGCGCCCTCGTCCATGCAGGCGAGCGTGTCGGTCGCGGGGTCGAGGTCGTCCGTGAGCGGCGTGAAGGGTCCGTCCGAATGGAACGACCGCTCGAGGCGGCAGGAGGTGCAGCCGGCGTCCGCAGGCAGGTCGGACGGCGAGACGGCGAGCACGGGGCGGAACGGCGGGTCGGCCGGGATGTACTCGACCTCGGCGCTCTGCTCGTAGCTGTCGAACTCCTTCCAGTGGCGGATCGCGCGGCAGGTGACGGGCTCGTCGAAGTACACCTCCGTCATGCGCGTGATGTCCATGTAGTTCGCCGCCACGGCGTGCACCGTCGTCGCGTCCGAGAAGGAGGCGTCGCTCGCGATCTGGAAGAGGCTGTTCTGGTAGCGGCCCGCGAGCTTGCGGTGGTCGAGGCGGGCGAGGTAGCGGATGCCCTTGATGCGCGTCGGCGCGTCGAAGAGGTAGCCGGACCACATGTCGTTGCCGCCGTTGCCCGTGCCGTCGATCCACGTGCCGATGCGGCCGTCGAACGCGTTCCCGTTGCAGGACGCGCCGTAGATGGCCGTGCCCTTCACGTTGACCGTCGCCGTGAGCGGATCCGTCTCGACCCAGCCGCTCGTCTCGCCCGCCGCGTTCCGCGCGCGGACGCGCAGCGTCGCGCTGCCGACGAAGTTCGTCCTGCAGTACCAGCAGCGGAAGACGTCGTTGTTCTTGTCGAACGTGTCCCAGCCGCCGGAGACATCGGACCACTCCGTCTCGCCGGGTCCCTTCATCTGCACGTCGTAGGAAAGGCCGGCGCTCTTCAGCGGCCCCGTGTAGTCGGGGTACTTCCCCTCGTACCACCAGATGCCGACGTTCAGCGCGCCGTTGACGTAGGCCTGCGTGATCAGCTGCGGATCCGCGGGCGGCGCGGCGAAGAGCGCGCCGAGGGTTCCGAAGGCGAGAAGAACGGACAGTGCATTTCTGAGTGTCATGGCACCAGTATAGCACAAAGAGGCGCGGGGAAGCTCTGTGCGGGCCCGGGGCATCAGAGTTTTGCCCCCCCCTCCTGCAACGGACCGGGACTGGCCGTGGCGCCCGAACGCGCCTCCACCGCAGGTTGCGGCGGGCGGCGCAGGCCGGGCGCACCTCAGAGGCCGATTTCGTGGATCAGGGGAATCAGGACGCCCTTGACGAGGTCGTCGTTGAGACGGTGGCCGCCCTCGAATTCGCGGGACATGCCGGGGTAGTGCTGCTCGAAGATGGGCCGGTTGCCCGGGGCGATGTCGTCCTGCGAGCCGAAGAGGCCGTGGCAGAGGGCGCGGTCGTCGTCCGTGATGCCGTCGAACTGGTGCGCCTCCATCTCGGCGAAGTGCTCGATCGTCTCCTTGTAGACGTGGAACTCGCGCGCGCCGTCCTTCCGCTTGCTCAGCCACCTGTACTTGCCGACGTGGAGCAGCGAGTAGAGCTTCGACATCCCGAACGCGGGGTTCACGCAGATGCGCGCGAAGCCGCGCAGCTGCTGCGCGTACATCGCGCCCATCGAGGTGCCGATGACGAGCATCGGCTCCTCCTTCTCGAGGATCGAATGGATCAGCGGCAGCGCGTCGACGGGGTCGACCGGCAGGTCCGGCGCGACCACCTGCAGGCGGTCTGCCTCGGGGCGGTTCCAGAACTCGCGGCGGAGGAGGTCGACGGTTCCGCTCGCGCCGGAGGAGCCGAAACCGTGCAGATAGAGGACCTTGGGAACATCAGCCATGTCGTCACCAAACCCATTCCGGCGGCGCCACGAGGCCGGCCGCGCAGGAGAGCGCGCAGGCACGCAGCGCGAGGCGCTTCACGTTCACGACTCGGCAGGGGTGGCGGACGCGTCGGCGGCGGGGGCGTCCGCGCCGGATCCGGCTTCGGCGGGCTCCGGCTTCGCCAGGGCGTCGCCGGGCGTCGTCTCCTCCTCGGGCTCGGCGGCCACGACGGAGACGGAGACGAGCGTGGCGCCCGCGGTGAGGCGCACGAGGCGCACGCCCTGCGCGTGGGTGCCCGAGACGGTGATGTCCACCACGCGCTGGCGCACCATCAGGCCGTCGGAGGTGATGGAGATGATGGACTCGTCGTCGCGCACGGCGT
The DNA here is from genome assembly GCA_016302985.1 of Kiritimatiellia bacterium. Lineage (GTDB taxonomy): Bacteria > Verrucomicrobiota > Kiritimatiellia > RFP12 > UBA1067 > RUG572. The sequence goes on from JAEDMN010000151.1 coordinate 6,841, forward strand.
GGGCCGAGACGACCTTGCCGTTGCGGTCCGCGCCCTTGATCGCGGTCACGCCCATGCCGCCGCGGTGCTTCGACATGTACTCCTTGAACTCGGTGCGCTTGCCGTAGCCGTTCTCCGTCGCGACGAGCAGCGTCTTCGAGTCGTCCACGACGTCGAGCGAGCACACGGCGTCGCCGTCGCGCAGGCTGATGCCGCGCACGCCGCCCGCCGCGCGGCCCATGCGGCGCACCTCGTCCGAGTTGTAGCGCGTGCCGATGCCGTTGCGGGTGATCATCACCACGTCCTCGCCGGGCTTCACGAGGCGCACCTCGACGAGCGCGTCGCCCTCGTCGATCGTGATGGCCTTGATGCCGTTGCGGTTGACGTTCTTGAAGTCGCCGAGCAGGGTCTTCTTGACCGTGCCGTTCTGCGTCGCGAACATGACGTCGACGTCGCCCTCGAAGGAGCGGATCGGCAGCAGGCGCAGCACCTGCTCGCCGGGCTGCAGGTTGAGCAGGTTGACGAGCGGCTTGCCGAAGCTCGCGCGCGGCGCCTCGGGAATCTCGTAGGCGTCCTTGAGGAAGAGGCGGCCCGTGTTCGTGAAGAACATCAGCGAGTCGTGCGTCTCGGCGACGAAGACGAGGCGGAGGAAGTCCTCCTCCTTCAGCTGCGCGCCCTTCACGCCGCGGCCGCCCCGGTTCTGCTCCTTGTACTCCGTGAGCGGGACGCGCTTGACGTAGCCGCGGTTCGAAAGCGTGATCACGCAGGGCTCGTCCGCGATGAGGTCCTTGACGGAGACCTCGTTCTCGTCGAAGGTGATCTCCGTACGGCGCTTGCCGTCCTTCTTGTCCGCGAACTTCTCGCGCATCATCGCGAGGTCGTCCTTGATGATCTGGTAGACGCGGCCGGCGTCCGCGAGGATCGCCTGGAGGTCGGCGATCGTCACGAGCAGCGCGGCCAGCTCCGCCTCCAGCTTCTCGCGCTCGAGGCCCGTGAGCTGGTAGAGGCGCATGTCGAGGATCGCGTTGACCTGCAGGTCGGAGAAGTGGAAGGCCTCCTGCAGCCTCTCCCTGGCCTCGTCGCGGTTCTTCGACGCGCGGATGATCTTCACGACGTCGTCGAGGTTGGCGATCGCGATGAGCAGGCCGTCCAGGATGTGCTTGCGCGCCTCCGCCTTGCGCAGCTCGAAGCGCGTGCGGCGGGTGATCACCTCGAAGCGGTGGTTCACGTAGCAGCGGAAGAAGTCCTTCAGGTTCATGATCCGCGGACGGCCCTGGTCGATCGCGAGCATGTTCGCGCCGAAGGTCGTCTGCAGCTCCGTGT